>DAOUWH010000112.1 GCA_030667205.1 Nitrospirota bacterium | reverse complement strand
TTAAGGGGGGGTGTGCCCGGCCTCTCTTCGTCTTTCTTGAGGTGGCAACTCTTGTATTTCTTTCCGCTTCCGCACCAGCACGGGTCGTTCCTGCCCGATTTTTTGGCGCCGGGCATGTTGTCTTCCGCTGAGAGAGAATTAAGAAAGTTTTTAAGGAATCCCATTTTACGCCTCCCCAAAGCAGATGAGATATTAGATATTTTTTGATTTTATTATAGCACAACTCCCATGCGAAGTCCTTATAACTGTCGTTTGCAAAAGTTCTGATATGGATAGTTTAAGGGTAGATGAGAAAAAGTATTTTAATGGGGGTTATTGCTGCATTAAAAAGCGCATCCTCGAAAATTTTTTAGCATGAAATTTTATCTTAAAATCTCTGATACCGGGGGTTTATTTTTCGAGTCTCTTACATAGCTCCGCCACGCGGGCGCCGAGTTTAAAAGCCTCGTCTGATGCCCTTTCGTCGGGTATGCCGGTGCATCCCACGCCGTAGTGGCCCGAGGCGCTCATCGGGTCGCCTACGATAATCATGCCGTAAATCAGCATGCACTGGAGGATCGACATAATCGTTGTTTCTTTGCCCCCGGTGGGGTGGGCGCCGGTTGCGAAGGCAGCGCCTATCTTGTCTTCCATCTTCCTGCGGGTGCTTATGAAATCGTCGAAGACCTTTTTAAGCTCTGCGGCCATAACGCCGAAATATACGGGTGAGCCGGCGATGACGCCCGCGGATTCGAGAAAGTCGTCCTTTGTGACCTCGTCGGTGTTTTTCAGGAGGGCTGTGACTCCTGTTGAGCTGACGCCCTCGGCGACTATCTCGGCAAGTTTCTTTGTGTTGCCTCCCCTAGAATGATAAAGAACCAGTACCTGCATCGCATTCCTCCCGGCGCTAATAGGTTTATTCGTTGATGTCTTCTCGGGCGTTTATTGAGTGGTAGTATTCCATCTCAAGGAGCCTGCGCTTGATGTCCACCCCCGAGGAGTAGCCCCCGATCTTGCCAGTGGACTCTATTATCCTGTGGCAGGGTATCACTATGGGGATGGGGTTTTTCGAGAGCGCCTGGCCCACTGCCCTGGAGCCTCCGGGCGTTCCCAACCGCTCGGCGAGCCATTTATAGGTCCTCGTCTCGCCAAAGGGCACGTCCTTTATCGCGAACCATACCTGCTTTTCAAATTCGGTGCCTTCGTCCAGGGTGATGTTTTGCTTGAATTCGCGGAGTTTTCCATCAAAATAGTCGCTGAGCTGTTTCTTAAAACTCTCGGGCGCCGTGCCCTTCTTGAGAGCGGGCTTTTTGAGGGCGATTTCCAGAAGGGATTTGCCGGAGAATGTCATATAAAGGGTGCCCAGTGGACTTGAGAAGGTGTCGAAGAATTTCATCTCGAGGAGGTTATCGTTCGAGCTTTACGCCCGCGTGGTAGCAGCAGAGCGAATTGTCCATATCGTTTATAAAAGCCCTTTCCTCGCCGTCTTCAAAGCGGATTTTTACAAGGCAGAAGCCTCCGGAGAGCGAGGAGTGCTTTTCTTCGGTGACCTCGCCCCTTCCCCATCTTATGTACCTTGCGTGGCGGACACTGTCGCCTACCTTAAGGTAAAGACGCGGCCTCATGCACTATTATAACAAATGGGCCGTCGGCTCAGGCAATTCTGTCTGTGCCCATGTAGGGCCTGAGGGCCTCGGGGATGAGGATGCTGCCGTCCTTCTGCTGGCAGTTCTCAAGCAGAGCGACCACGGTTCTTCCTATGGCGAGTCCGGAGCCGTTTATGGTATGCACGAACTCGGTTCCCTTTTTGCCCTCGCGCCTGAACCTGATGCTGGCCCTGCGGGCCTGGTAGTCGGTGAAGTTCGAGCAGGACGATATCTCCCTGTAAAGGCCCTGCGCGGGGACCCAGACCTCGATGTCGTATGTCTTGGCGGCCGAAAACCCCAGGTCGCCGGTGCACAGCACTATGACCCTGTAAGGCAGGCCGAGGCGTTTTAAGATGTCTTCGGCGTTGGCGGTGAGTTTTTCGAGCTCCTCGTAGGAGTCCTCGGGCCTTGTGAACTTTACCATCTCTACCTTGTTGAACTGGTGCTGCCTGATGAGGCCCCTTGTGTCCTTGCCGTATGAGCCTGCCTCGCGCCTGAAGCACGGAGTATAGGCCGTATAATAGAGCGGCAGGTCGCTCTCATTTAAGATCTCATCGCGGTGGATGTTTGTAACGGGCACCTCGGCGGTGGGAATAAGGTAGAACTCCGGGTCGGCTATCTTAAAGAGATCGGCCTCGAACTTCGGGAGCTGTCCCGTTCCGGTCATGCTCTCGGCGTTAACGATGATGGGTGGAAGCACCTCGGTATAGCCCTGTCCGGTGTTGAGGTCGAGCATGAAGTTCATGAGAGCGCGCTCGAGCTTTGCGCCCGCGCCCTTCATAATCGAGAACCTCGCGCCTGCCACCTTCGAGGCGCGCTTGAAATCTATGATGTCGTGCATCTCGCCGAGGTCGCAGTGGTTCAGGGGCTTAAAATCGAACTCGCGGGGCTCGCCCCACTTTCTGACCTCGACGTTTTCGGTCTCGTCCTTGCCCACGGGGACGGTATCGTCGGGGATGTTGGGGATGTTAAGGAGGAAGTCCTTGGTCTCTACTTCGAGTTCTCTAAGCTTCTCGTCGATGTCCTTTATCTCGTCGGAGACTCCCTTCATCTCGGCGATGAGTGCCGAGGCGTCCTCTTTGTTCCTTTTGAGCTTGCCTATCTCTTCGGAAAAGGTGTTCCTTTTGCCTCTGAGTTCTTCGGCCTTCTTAAGAAGCTCCCTCCTTTTCTCCTCACTGGAGAGAAACTCCTCCAGCGAGATATCGTAGCCCCTGTTTTCGAGGGCATCTTTTACCTTGTCGGTGTTTTCCCGTACGAATTTTATGTCGAGCACGAATACTCCTTTAAAATGTTTCTATTAAGAATATAATATAGCCTAATTGTGGACAAATATAAAGGGGAAGGGGCTTCTTTTAAATATTATCGTCGTTTTGGGATAACCCTAAAAGTGCTTAATTATTGTCATTGCGAGGAGGTCGATTCGACCTTCGGGACTTTGTCCCTCGCAATGACGTCAGGGGATTGAATCGGGCTCTCAATTCGGGACTCGAAGCTACTTCTCAACGAGTATCAGCGAGATTTCTCCGGCTGTGGAGATGAACGGGTAGCAAACGGCATTTCTGCCCTGGACGATGTTACATTCCCCGTCCGGATACGCGACCTCATGGGGAGGAGTTATCTTCACCTGCTTTCCTTTTTGGGCCATTCTTGCCATGACGCTGCCGCAGGTGATGTTGCAGAACTCCTTGACACCGTCGGCGAGTATATCGTCCGGCTCCCCCGAGGCGTCTCCGCCTATGAACCCCGAAGCCATTGCTATTGCGACCTTGCGCGGGGCAGAGAGGACAAACTCATAGTCAACGCCCCCCGATAGGCTGATGGAGACGACGGCAAAATTCTTCATGGGCTCGCCGTTGAACATCTCGCCCATGCCCGCCTTGGTCTCAAGCTGGGCGATGCGGTGAAGCATCTTTCGGGTGAGGTCCGCGAGTATCTTAATGGACTCGGCGTCCCTGAAGCCGGCAGGCACGCTTATTACTCCGGGGACATAGCGTCGCTGGTCCTCCCTGAAGAGGTCCAGTTCCCTGTTCAGCACGTCGCGGGATATATACCCGTTCTGTCTCAGGGCTTCGCCGATGAATAGACGGTCGTTTTCCTGCATGGTCAGCAGTTCATCGACCTGCTTCTGGTCCAGCATCTTGAGCTTGACCGCCAGCTCTCCGATCATTATGTCGGTGCGCTTCTGCTCAGCGTGCAAGCGCGCGATGTCGTTGTCGGTAAGTTGTCCTTTTGCCCTTGCGTAATCGCCGAACCTGAGGTTTTTCTTCTGCTGGACTTTCACGGCGGCAAGAAGCTGTTCGGCAGTGATAACTCCTTTTTCAAGCAGAAACTGGCCGAAAAACTTGATGCTCATTTAATTCCCCCCAGAAATGAATGATTATAAAAACCTCTTAAATGCCCTTTAACACCTCAAGTACTCTCTCGGGCTGAAAGGGTTTGGTAATCACGTTTTTTGCGCCGAAATTCAGGGCCTCCATCACCTGGTCTCCCACCCCGCCGGCGGCCGATATCACGACGATATTTGCGGACTTGTCCAGCGACATGATAGACCTTATTGTCTGAAGCCCGTCGAGTTCGGGCATTACCAGGTCCATGCACACGATGTCGGGCTTAAGCGAGCTGAAGAGCTCGAGCCCTTCCCGCCCGTTTTTCGCCTGGCCCACCACCTCAAAGTCCCCGGAACCATCCAGTATCTCCTGAAGCTGTTTGGCGATTATCGCGCTGTCATCGACGAGAAGGACTTTTTTTTTGCTCATGATTCTACCCCTCGGTGTTTCTGGTAAAAGAACCGCTTGTTTAAGTTACATTTTCAGGAGAAGTATGTCAACTGTTAAATATATGGTCGAGTGATATCTTATACTTGAGGGGGAAGGCGGGGTTATAATAATTAAAATTTTCGCGAAGAGGCGCTTATTTGAAAGACCTGATGGGCATCTACAGAAAGCTCTATGCGGACTTCGGCCCCCAGCACTGGTGGCCCGGGGACACGCCATTTGAGGTAGCCGTGGGCGCGATTCTCACACAGAACACGAACTGGGACAACGTCGAGAGGGCCATAGGCAATCTCAGGAGCAAGAGGCTCCTAAGCGCAAGAAAGATGCACGCGGTGCCCGACAGCGAGCTTGCCGAGACCATAAGGCCTGCCGGTTACTTCAACGTAAAGGCCCGGAGGCTCAAGGCCTTCCTTGAGTTTCTTATGGAGGGGTATAGGGGAAGTTTTAAACGGATGGAGGGCGAGGACACTTCTTCTCTCCGGGAAAAACTTCTCGGCGTAAACGGCATCGGCCCCGAGACTGCCGACTCGATACTTCTTTATGCGCTTCAGAGGCCGGTGTTCGTGATAGACGCCTACACAAAGCGGGTGCTCTCAAGGCACGGCATCATGGAACACGAGGAGCCCTACGAGGTATTCCAGGGGCACTTCCACTCATCCCTGAAGCCTGACATGCAGCTTTATAACGAGTATCATGCCCTCCTGGTTCGGGTAGGCAAAATTTATTGCAGGCCCCGCAAGCCGCTATGCGGGAGCTGCCCCCTGGACGGGGTGTAATGGCGCAAGATGTTATTATTAGTTATGGGCAGCAGCGGAGGACAGGGAATATGATGAGGGTGATTACGCAGGTTCTCGTGGGGCTTATGCTCCTTTTCGGCACTGCCACGCTGTTTCCCAAGGCTGTAATATATTACAGGCTCGGACAGAAGGGCAGGGGAGTGCTGTACGCCCTTTTGGGAGTTCTGGCAACGCTGTTTGCAGTGATGTCCTTCGGCTATGCTTATACGGGAATGACTGGAGGTCTCTAATCATCTGATGCAGGGGTGTAGCGGCTTTGAAGGATTCCTGCTATACTATAATGCACCGCATTAAACGGATATATGCCGGCGATGCGTTGAAATGATATATGACGGCATCGCATAAATGGAGGAATCGTGAAGAAGATACTTGTTGCGCATGACGGCTCGAAGCTTTCGGACAAGGCCCTTAAGAAGGGCGTGGAGATAGCCGTCCGCTTTGATTCCAACCTTACCGTCCTTACAGTGATCCCCGACCTTTATCTCACGGAGCTTTCGGACCTCGACCGCAAGAGGATAATGGAAGCGCTTACCGAGGAGACGATGATCGCGATGGAGAAGATACGTTCCACGCTCGCGGGCAAGTCCGTGGAGGCAAAGACCATAACGAGGCAGGGGATGCCGGCCGAGAAGATACTGGAGACGGCAAAGAAGATGAAGATCGACCTTCTCATTGTGGGCTCCCACGGAAGGCACGGCGCGAAGAAGTTCCTCCTGGGAAGCATTTCCTCGAAGGTCGTGGAATACGCTACCTGCCCTGTGCTCGTTGTGAAATAGAAAGCTCGAGCGCCCGCCTGTAAGTCACCGGCTCGAAGCCGAACTCTTTCC
>DAOUWH010000232.1 GCA_030667205.1 Nitrospirota bacterium | reverse complement strand
CCGGTCATCGCGAACTTCCTGTTCACCGGCCTTCCGGTAAGGGCGGAGGCTATCGATG
Organism: Nitrospirota bacterium; assembly: GCA_030667205.1. Taxonomy (GTDB): domain Bacteria; phylum Nitrospirota; class Thermodesulfovibrionia; order Thermodesulfovibrionales; family JdFR-86; genus DAOUWH01. Next base: position 2,738 of record DAOUWH010000232.1, on the reverse strand, counting down.
TGCCCATCGTGATTCCCGCGGACGGGCCGTCCTTTGGTATCGCGCCTGCCGGCACATGTATATGCAGGTCGGTCTTTGAGAACACGTCCTCGTTAATGCCAAGGGCCTTTGCCCTGGACTTGACGTAGCTAAGCGCGGCCTGGGCCGACTCCTTCATGACATCGCCGAGCTGGCCCGTAAGCGTGAGGGTGCCCTTCCCCTTCATCGTAGTGGTCTCAATGTAGATGATGTCGCCGCCCGTCTCTGTCCACGCAAGGCCCGTGGAGACCCCGACCTCGTCATGGAGCATCTCCTCCTCCAACATGAACTTGGGCACGCCGAGGTAGCGGCCGATGTTTCCGGCGGTGATGGAGAACTCCTTCTTGTTCCCCTCGGCAATCTCCCTCGCGACCTTCCTGCAGAGGTTGGCTATCTCGCGCTCGAGGTTCCTCACGCCTGCCTCGCGGGTATACTGCGTAATTGCGACAAGCAATGCCCCGTCGGATATTTTAAGTATCTTTTCGGTAATGCCGTGCTCTTCAAGCTGTTTGGGCACCAGGTAGTTCTTCGCTATGCCGAGCTTTTCCTCGGAGGTGTATCCCGAGAGGTACAGTGTCTCCATCCTGTCGCGCAGCGGACCCGGTATCGTGTCCATCATGTTGCCCGTGGTTATGAACATCACCTTCGAAAGGTCGAACGGAACGGTGAGGTAATGGTCCGCAAAAGCGAAGTTCTGCTCCGGGTCCAGTACCTCAAGGAGCGCGCTTGCGGGGTCGCCCCTGAAGTCCATCCCTATCTTGTCCACCTCATCGAGCATGAAGACGGGGTTGTTCGTCCCCGCCTGCTTTATGCCCTGGATAATCCTTCCCGGCAGCGCCCCTACGTATGTCCTCCTGTGGCCCCTTATCTCGGCCTCGTCCCTCATACCACCCAGGGACATCCTTACAAACTCCCTGCCCAGGGCACGTGCTATGGACTTGCCCAGCGACGTCTTGCCCACGCCGGGCGGGCCGATGAAGCAGAGGATGGGTCCCTTCATTTTCGGCTTGAGCTTGCGCACGCTCAGGTACTCCAGCATGCGCTCCTTCACCTTCTCGAGGTCGTAGTGGTCCTCGTCGAGCACCTTCTTTGCCGTCTTTATGTTCAGCTTGTCCTTGGTGGATTTCGACCATGGGAGCTCCACCATCCAGTCAAGGTATGTCCTTACGGTGGCCGACTCGGCGCTGTCGGGGTGCATCTTCTGGAGGCGCTTTAACTGCTTGTTGGCCTCCTTGAGGACCTTATCGGGCATCTTTGCCGCTTTTATCTTCTCCTTGTACTCCCTGGCCTCCTCGGCCCGCTCGTCTATCTCACCGAGTTCCTTGTGTATGGCCTTGAGCTGCTCCCTGAGGAAAAATTACCTCTTTGTCTTGTCTATCTCGCCGCTGGCCTCGGTCTGTATCTTCTGCTGTACGAGGAGGAGTTCTATCTCTCTTCCGAGGATGTCGCTTACCTTCTTGAGCCTCTCGACTGGGTCGGTGATCTCAAGCACCTCCTGGGTCTGTTCAGTCTTAAGCCCGATGTTTGACGCCACAAGGTCGGCAAGCCTGCCCGGCTCGTCGAGGTTTTCGATAACCACCATTATGTCGGGAAGCACGCTCTTGCCGAGCGAGACGGCCTTTTCCATCTGCTCCTGGACCGTCCTTATCATTGCCTCCAGCTCGATGGTGCCCTCGGGGGGCTGTTCCTCCTCTATCTTTTCGATCTTCGCGGAAAAATACTCGTCAATCTTTACAAACTCAAGCACCCTTGCCTTCGTAATCCCCTGCACGAGCACCTTCACCCTGCCGTCGGGGAGTTTTAGAGTCCTCATTACCATTCCCACCACGCCGACCCTGTAGAGGTCTCCGGGTTCGGGCGACTCCACGTTCACGTCCCTCTGAGTAAGAAGCAGCATCTTCCTGTCCTCCTTGCTCAGAGCGGCGTCGACGGCCCCGATGGATATGTCCCTCCCCACAAAGAGCGGCAGTATCATGTAGGGAAACACTACGATGTCCCTTACAGGAAGCACCGGCAGTTCGCCCGGTATCTCTTCGGCCTCTTTGTCCTTCTCTTCTATTTCTTCTACTGCGGTCTTGTCGACCTTTTTGGTTTTCTCAGCCACATCTCTCCTTTTCGCATCCGGTGAACGAATGTGCGCTAAAAATCAGCCCTTCAACCGTGATGCGGCATCGATTATATAGTCTTTAAAACTATCCGAGATCCCGGAGTCCTGCAGCGCGAAATCCACCGTAGCCCTGAGGAATCCGAGCTTGCTTCCGGCGTCGTACCGCCGGCCCTCGAACACAAAGCCATAGACGGGCCGCCTCTCCGAAAGCACTTTTAGCGCGTCGGTAAGCTGTATCTCGCCCCCCCTGCCCGGAGGCAGGGTCTCGAGCACCTCGAATATCTCCGGCGTAAGTATATACCTGCCGATTACCGCAAGCTCCGAGGGAGCCTCCTCGGGGGACGGCTTCTCCACCAGGTCTTTCACCCTGTAGACACCGCTTCTCTCTTCCGTCCCCTCAATCACGCCATAGCTCGCTATATCGGAGCGGGGCACCCTCATGAGGGCCACCACCGGGCCCTTCAGCTCGTCATAAAGTTTAAGCATATCCCCAAGCAGCGTCTCGGACGGGGGGATAAGGTCGTCGCTCAGTATGACGGCGAATGGCTCGTCCCCGACAAAGTGTCTTGCACAATATATAGCGTGCCCCAGCCCCAGGGCAACCCCCTGCCTT
>DAOUWH010000246.1 GCA_030667205.1 Nitrospirota bacterium | reverse complement strand
TGTCCCGCGTCCTTAAGCGCGGGGTGTATGCCGCTTTCCCTCATCCCGTCTTTCTTGCCACACAGACTATGTAGTCCGAAATGCAGAGCTTCTTAACGACGTCTATTACCGTCCGCGAAAACGGGCCGCTCCTTCCCTCCTTTAGCAGATGAGACCACGACTCAAAAAGCACGGGCTCAAGCGAAGCGGCCCGCGCCAGGGCGCCGAGGCTTCCGCGGTCGAACGAATACACATGCCAGGGAAACCAGAAGTGCTTGAAGCCCGACCTCTTTATTCCCATGCGGCAGAGCATCGTCTTGGTTGAGTTCGAAAGCCCCCGGTGGTTTGGCACCTGGGCAAACACATAGCCTCCGGGCTCAAGAAGCTCGGCGCACCTTTTAAGCACGCCTACGGGGTCGTAAAGATGCTCAAGCACATCCCATATGACAATGCCGTCGAACTTATAGGGAGGGTTGAAATCCTCGACCTCGACGGTGCTGACAGGAACGCCGAGGACCTCGGAGGCCACCTTAGAGAGCATAGCGCTGGGCTCAAGCCCCTCGCACTTAAAACCTTCTTTCCGGGCCTCCAGCAGGAACAGGCCCATGCCCGCGCCCACATCGAGAAGCCTTGCGCCCTCGGGCAGGTATCTCCTTATAAGCTCGAGCTTTTGCCGCTGAGTCACATAAGCGCGGTCCCGCCCCTCCTTCCACTTCTCGTAAGACCAGTCCTCGAACATCCTGAGATCTGCGAAGGCCTCGGTCTCGTATATGTTCATCAGGGACTCCTCGGTAAACCTCGGGGAGGCGAACATGAGGTTGCAGTCTCTGCACCTGTAATACCCTATCCCATCTCTGCACCTGAAGACGAGGTCGGCTCCGGCATTCTTCCCATCTGCCGGGCATGATGCCTCCTCTAATGTGCCTTCAAAAGCCCCAAACTTCACGCGTTTTTCGCTAATATCCATATAGTGATATTAACAGATTTCTGGAGCGTTTGACCAATTCAGGTGTTTGACATTAAGAGTACGGCTGTGATAGATTTCCTGCGGTTTCAGCCTGCCCTTTGAAGGGCATGCTCCCAAAGCCTGACTCCCGCCAGGAGGCTTTTGAGTTGGAAACGCTACCGAGAAATTTTACTGATTATTTGTTGAAAATGCAGCAGAAAATTAAAGATATTGCAGGACATCTGAGTCCAAGAGAAAGTAAATTATTGTTCTTCTTTGCTTCATGCCCCACTACTGCCGGAGAAATACTCGAGATAGGAAGTTATAGAGGGAAATCCACAATTACACAGGCTAAGGGCGCGCAACTTACTGGCAGAGCAAAAATTATTGCGGTTGACCCTCTGACCTCCCCTTCAATAACGTACCCGAAACTTGTCGGAGATTGTTTTCTTTATTTAAAATTTCCCGAGCCGGACATTTAATCCCCGCGCCCTCCTCGAACATCCTGAATTTCCAGCAGCCTTAAATATTTGTAGTAGGTGTATATCGCATTGTAGGATGCGATTATGAAGCCCTCTTTCCCGTCGAGCATTCCGCGCTTGAGAAGATAGCATTTCAAGAAAGCGGCCAACCCGCGCGAAAAAGCCTTCAATACGGAAGACCTCTTCCCTTCCGAAAGGAGCTGCTCGGCGCCGGCCGACGAGTATGCGTCGATCTTCTTCACCGTCCCCTTCACAGAGAGGTCCGGATAGTGGAGAATCGGCGCCATTATCCTTGCAGCACTTTCCGTCTCTATCGTCTCGTGCACGAGGCGTCCGCTCATCCTTGCCTCACCCTTCCTGAAGAGCCTTATGACCTCATCCGCCCCCCAGGTGCCGTGCCTTATCCATTTGCCGCGAAAATGGTTCTTCCTTGGAAAACTGTAAGCATCGGCTTTTGGCTCTTTTATCGCCCTTACTATCTCGCCCCTTGTCTCATCCGGGATTCTCTCATCTGCATCGAGGACCAAGACCCAATCGTGAACGCATTTTTCTATGGCACTCTGCTTCTGGAGGCCGAAGCCCTTCCATTGCTCCACAAATACTCTGCAGCCATACTCTTCCGCTATCTCGACGGTTCTGTCGTCGCTTCCGGAGTCCACGACGACCACCTCACCCGCGAACGAGACGCTTTTCAGGCATTCCGAGAGGTTTTCTTCCTCGTCCTTTGTAATTATCGCCACTGAAAGGGCAACTTTTTTATTATCCATCGAGGTGTTCCTGAAGCCCCGCCGAAAGGGCAAACAGCATGCCCGTTGCGGTAGATAATATTTGCGTGCCGGTGAGGCTCCCTATAAAGAGCACCATCGTAAAAGCCAGTATCGAAAACCCCGTGGTGCTTTGGCGGCTCTGCCATCCGCTTTTTAAGAGGTTACCAAAGAGCCATAGTATGCAAACCAGTCCGACTATCCCGAAATTCGCGGCCATGTATAAAAAGCTGTTATGGGGGTCGTCGAAGTCCGGATCATCGGGCACGGTTTTTTGTTCCCTCAATACCTCCTCGTATCCGCCGGTCCCGGCCCCTAAAACAGGATTATCCAGAAAAATGTTAATTGCCCCTTT
>DAOUWH010000061.1 GCA_030667205.1 Nitrospirota bacterium | reverse complement strand
CCTCCCGCATACACCGACTTAAAAGACAACCTAATATATCAATCAGGGTGGCTTTTATCAAGGTGTCACGGACACTCTTATAGTTGAAATTGAGACCTCCTCAGTAAAAGTTTGAGAGCATGGGGCTGAACGGTTTTAGCCGGATAGTTTCACCATAAGGTGGGGCTATCTGGGTGCCTCGGAGGGCGACAGCCCGAGAATGAGTGATGCCCATGCTCTCAGACTTTAAGGCAAGTCCGCAACTTTATCACCGTGATTGACAACCGTCCGTATGGTATAGTTAAATATATATTCTACCGGGCGGGTAGCTCAGTTGGGAGAGCGCGGCCCTTACAAGGCTGAGGTCACAGGTTCAAGCCCTGTTCCGCCTACCATGAGCAACCCATTGGGGTGGTAGTTCAGTCGGTTTAGAATGCCGGCCTGTCACGCCGGAGGTCGCGGGTTCGAGTCCCGTCCACCCCGCCATTTACTCTGAAGCCAGGGAGGTTAGAACGTCCCGACTCATCGGGAAGGTCGTCCCAACCTAGGTCGGGATCCACCCCGCCATTTACTCTACAGTTATGCGTTATTTCGTTTACATAATCCAGAGTCAAAAAGACAGCACCTTATACATAGGTCAAACCAACGACCTCGATGAACGGCTTTTAAGACACAATCAGGGTCGTTCCAAATACACCAAAGCCAAAAAACCCTGGAAATTACTGCACTCCGAGATGTTTGAGACCCGCTCCGAGGCTGTAAAAAGGGAAAACAAGCTCAAGTCCCTGCGCAGGAGAGACCTTCTGTTTAAATTGATCAATTCAGCCGGTTAGAACGTCCCGATTCATCGGGAAGGTCGTCCCGACCTAGGTCGGGATCCACCCCGCCATTCACTCCCACAACTGCAGGCTTGACACTCTGATGCGCCTGCCTTACTATATAATTTTATTATATCCCGCCGTATCCAGGAGAGGATGAATGACCCTTGAACAGTTGCTCAGTGAGATAAAAAACGGCAGCGGCATGAACAGAATTGACGCCGCACGCGAACTCGGAAAGCTCGGCGACAAAGGGGCAACCGATGCCCTCATAGCAGCCCTGAAAGACCCGAGCATGGGGGTAAGGAACAACTCCGCTTTCTCGCTCGGAGAGCTTGGCGCCTCCGGGGCCGTGCCGTGGGGCATGGGTGGGTGCTCGGGAAAACAGCCCGATATCGGGCGCTTAGCTGGTCGCTAAAGAAGCTCGGGGGGACGTCTTTCGGGCACCTTTACGTGGGGCACCTTGCCCGCGTTCCAGTCGCCCGAGACGTAGAGGCCGCAATAGCAGCTGCCGTATTCCTCGACGTCGGGGGGCATGTATCTGCAGGGGCAGATGATGTCCCTGTCCTTATCCGTAAGGGCCGAGGCCAGGCGGCAGGGGCAGGAGCGGTAGCCGTAGCGGGCCTGGTTTGTGAGAAGCCCCTCGCATATCTCCATGACGTATTCCCTGTCGGCATTGAGCTCCATGCCGCGGGTATGCGCGTACTTGGTGAGCACGTCGTAGAGCTTCTCAGGCGTCATCTATCCCAAGGGCCTCCCTTATGGCCTGCTCGTCGAAATCGGTTATAACTTCCTCTATGACCAGCGTGGGATAGGTGGCCTTCGGGTTATAGCGTTTTACCTCCTTGCCCGTAACCCACTGCTCGCCCGAGGGGAGGAGGTCCACGTCTATGGTCTCGCATTCCACACCGTGCTTTGTCAGGAACTTCTTTACCCGCGAGCACGTGGGACACGTGCTCAGGGCATAGAGCCTGACTTTTTTATCGCGCGCTTTCATGCCTTCGGCCATGAGCAGATTATACACCATATCGGCCTCAGGCACTAAAATGGACCCCTCTCTACCTCACCCCCTAATAACGGAGAGGGGGAAAGCTACTTTAAAACCCTCTCCTTGCCAGGTGAAGGGTGCTGAGCGAAGCGAGGCGGGCGAGGTCACTCGCCGGTTATCTGGACGATGAGTTCCCTGTTGCGGGAGCGGTTGTCGAAATCTATGAAGACCACCTGCTGCCAGGTGCCAAGCGATAGCCTGCCGCCGATTACGGGCACGGTCACGGAGGGCTTCATCAGGGCGGCACGCACGTGGCTGAAGCCGTTTCCGTCGCCCCAGCGCTTGTCGTGCTCGTAGGGGATGTTCGACGGCGCAATCCTCTCGATGGCCTTTTTCAGGTCGCTTACCGCGCCGGATTCGTATTCTATTGTGGTTACCGCGCCGGTAGAGCCCCGGCAGAATACCGTTAAAATCCCCTCCCTGATGCCCGAGCGCTCAAGCAAGGATGTGACCTTCGAGGTAATGTCTATGATGTCTGAAAACCCCTTCGTGCTTAAAGAAAGGGTATCGGAAAACGTCAATTCTTTTGCCTTTCCCTAACGTTCGAGTATTAGCAAGCTTCTCCGACTTCATATAATACCACGTCAGGAAACATCGTGGACATGACGGGCAGAGTTATGGCTTCTCGCCGGCATATTTCAGCCAGTAAGCCGCCGCAAGGCCCCACACGGCGTTGAAAAAAAGCACAAACACTGGCGTCAGCGCGCCAAGCTCAAGGCCCATCATGCCCTTTTTCGCCTTCAGGGGGAATACGACAAAAAGCTGCACTGCCGTTGGGCCGAGGCTCAGAAGAAGGCCCCGCGCGAAATACGATTTCTTTAGCAACGGCAGGAGAAAAAGCACGCCCCAGATGCCGCCCCATACGAGCTTTGGATAAAGCCACTGCGGTGTAAGCTCCGGGGCTATCTTCACGCCAAGGGCACCAGTCAGACCCGCTACGCCCAGCGCCCAGACGGCAATGCTGTTTAAAAACCCTCCCAGGCATCCGGCGGAAAACACCAGGCTCAATCTCCTGATAATGCCGCTCACCCCCCCTGTTTACTTTTGCCAGGGATATCTTCTTTACGGGAAAAGCTATCCCCGAGAGTCTCAGCTTAGCTTCGTTATGGTTTCTTTGATGACTTCTTCCTCGCGTTTCAGAGGTGCCTTGAAATCGACTTTTTCGGTCTTTACGATCTCTTCCCTCAGCTTGCCCAGATAGCTTTCAAGGGCACTTTTAAGTATCACTCTTCCCTCGTCAGTAAGCTCAAGGTCCATGGCATTTCACCTCCTTCTGGTTAGATGCTACCGCAGAAAAGGTGGGCCGTCAAGGGGGACCGGCCCCCTTTAAAAAGGCAGTGCCAGTGGCACCATGAAACGCCCCCCAAACAACGGTGCTCCATTATGAAAGGGACGTGCCGATGGCGCAAAAAAGGGCACTTTTAAAGGGTCTGCCTTTAAAAGTGCCCTTTTTTATCTATATCTATTTAGTGTTTCTTTCCCTTGCCTTTTCCAGGCCCCTGCTCCAGCTTTTTCTTCTGGCCGGGCGGGTACTTCCTGATAACGTCCTTGTGGAACTTGTAGGGCTTGTCCACGTCCATATCAAGCGAGACGTAGCTGCCCGAGATGCGTATCCCGGACGGAAGCCTCACCGAGGTGCGCCACGTCCCGCCGGAGAGATAGAAATACATTCCCCTTCCGGCATCGAAATACACCGATACGTCGGGATAATACCGGTAGTAGTGCTTGGCCCTCCGGCCGTGAGCGGGCGCCCACGGAGGCGGGGCATTCTTGGCATGCGGCGGCGCCGTGCCGTAGCCGACCCCGTAGGTCCTGCACCCCGATGTCACCGCAAGCAGGCCCCATGCGAGCAATGCGCAGACCATCAACTTCAGCAGATATCTCATTTTCCCCTCCTATTATTGCATTGGTTACACCTTTTATATTACATGTGAAAATAAAAAGTCAATCAGGAATGGAAGGAGCAGTATCTCCTACGTCCCCTCCAGGAGGGCCTGAAGCTCCGTCAGAAGTTGCAGTTCAAGGAAATACAGACTTTTAAGGCCAAAGCGGGCCTCGGCATAAGAAAGGTTGAACTCCCCCAGCCGGGTCTGCGTGATGGTGCCCGCGCGGTAGTGGCCTCGGGCGTCGGCGTAGTTTTCCTCCGAAAGCTCCAGAGCTTCCCTCTGAAGTTCGATGCGCTCGGCGAGGCTTTTCGACCTTATTTGCAAACTTCTCACGAGGCCGGCGAGCCTTTTGTTCGTCAGGCTCAGGTTCTCCTCCGCGATCTCAAGCCGGGCGGCAGAGGCGGCCCGCTTCGCCCTTCTGAGGCCCCCGTCAAGCAGGCTCCACCTCAGCTGCACCCCGGCGGTCCAGGACTCGCCCTCCTGAAAAATGCCCTCCTTCACGGATTCCGCCGTGCCCACAAGCGAAAGCTCCGGCAGATACTCTCCGGTTGTAATCTTCTTTTCATATTCCCGGGAGGAAAGCTCGCTTTCCGCGGCCCTGAGCTCAAGGAGCTTCTCCCCGGAAAGCGCTGCCTTCGCCACTTCAATGAGCGCTCCAAGCTCAGGTGCCCTCATAAGCTCCTGCTCCGGAAGCAGAAGCTCGCCGCCCCCGGAGCGGCCAAGCCCGAGGTTGAAGTCTATGAGCGATTGTTCGTAGCTGGCCTCCTCCGCCCTGAGCTCATCGAGCGCGGAGTTCAGAAGTAGCTTTGCCTGCCGGACATCGAGCGAGGTGACCATGCCCGCGGCCCTGAGGTCGCGGGCATCCTGAAGTTCCTCCTCGCGCTGGGCTACCCTGTCTCCCAGGATTCCGAGGAGGGCCTTTCGATATATCACGCTGTAGAAGGCAAGCCTTACGCTCCTCCTTACGTCCCGCCTCAGGGCCTGCTCTGCAAGGTAGGCATTCTCGACAAGACTCGCTTTGAGCTTGTAAGAGTTGAGGATTCGCCCCCCGGCCCAGAGGAGCTGCGAGGCCTCGATGCGGCCAGAGAGGTTTTCCTCGGGAAACTGCACAAACGGGGACTCCGCGGCGTTGGTGTCCATCCTGAGATACGTCCCGCCAAGGCCCACCTGCGGAAGCGTAAAGGAGGTGTGCGTGCGGGCGTAGGCCCTCAGGGCATCCGCCTGGTGCCCGGCAGACCTTGAGGCCTCCGAGGCCTCAAGTGCCATCGTGACGGCCTCATCGAGCGTTATGGCGTCGGAGGGCGCTGGAAACAGGACAAGGACCGCGAATATGAAAATGAGGATTCCCCGTCTCATGCGCTTTCCCCCTCCGGTTTATACTTGTCGTCCTCGGGCCGGCGCAGCAGTTTTCTTATCCTGAGCCTGAGCCCCTCGGAAAGCTCGTACTCCACCGGCACTATTAGAAGCGTAAGCAGCGTGGCGCTCGAAAGCCCTGTGACAAACGCCATGGCCATCGGGGCCCAGGTCATGGACTTCCGGGGGATGCCTATCGCCATGGGCAGAAGGGCGAGCATCGTGGTTACGGTCGTGATGAGCACAGGCCGCATGCGGGCGCTGCAGGCATCCAGCACCGCCTCCCTCAGGGGCATCCCCTCCCTGCGTCTCGCGTTTATGAAGTCGATGAGTATCAGCGAGTCGTTAACCGCGACTCCCGCAAGGCCGACCACCGCCATGAAACTCGCTATCGTGAAGGTCGACCTTGTTACGAACATCCCGAAGACCACGCCTATCACGGCGAAGCATATCGCCGAGATGATTATCACGGGCTGGAGGTAGTCCTTGAACTGGGAGGAGAGCACAAGGTAGATTGCGATCACGGCAATCAGGAAGGCAAATGTAAGCGACATGTATGAGCGCGACGTGGCCTCGAACTCCCCGCCGAAGCTCACAGTGACGCCGGGGTGCTCCGATGAGATGCCGTCGTAGAATTCCTTTACCAGAACCGTCACCCTGCTCGGGGTAAGCGGGGAGCCGGACCTGATCTCGGAGGATATGGTAATTGTGGGCTTTCCGTTGTAGCGTGTCCTGATCTCGGGCTCCGAGGAAAACCACATCTCGGCGATGTCCCTTATGAATACGGGCGCGGCGCTGTGCTCTATTACGGGGACGTCGAGCACGTCAGGGGGCCCGGAGATACCGGCCCCGCGGGAGTTTCCGGGGTCGTAGCTTCGCGCAAGCCTCACCAGGAGGGGCACTTCCTCCTCTTCAGTCCTGAACTCTCCGGCGTAGAAACCGTTAAGCGCACCGGCCACGAGCGCGGTGACAGCCCCCGGCTGAAGCCCGTACTCCGAGGCCGCCTCCTGCCGGGGGGCGAACTTGACGACCTTCCCGTAGGCCGGCCTGTCGTCCTCGAGGTCCGCAAGGTCCTTAAACCGCGGGTCGGCGCCGAGGTGCCCCATGATGTCCACAGCGGCGCCCTCGGCCTGCTCGCGGGTGTTGCCCGAGACCCTTATGTTAACGGGCTTGCCCGTTGGGGGGCCGGTGTTCTCAGGGAAGACTTTAATACGCGGCCTGAATGGGCCGTGGCCGTATTTCCGGTCAAGGTATTCGTTCGCCCTGTCCCTTATGTACTCTATGTAGAGGGTGACGTCGTTTTCGGGGTTGTCGGGAAAATCCCTCTCCTTCTCGGGAGGAAACATGACCACAACCTGCCCGAGGTTGTGGGCGTAGCGCACCTGGTAGTCCTCTGTCTCGTACATCCCGGCCGAGCCCGCGGCGGCCTGGGCCTGTCCCTCGCCCATCCCAACGATAAAGAGCGAGAGGTCCCTCACGACCTCGTCGGTCTTTTCAAGCGAGGTCTCAGGGGGCATCTCAAGCGCTATGTGGTACCGGAAAAAGCTCGCCGGGAAGAACTCCACCTTTATAAGCGGCACTATTCCCGTGACAGACAGCACCAGTATTACGACCGCAATGACAAAGACGGCAAAAACCATCCCCACGGTCTTGAGCCTGTTGGCAAGGAGCACGTCCAGCAGCCTCTTGTAAATCCTCCAGGGCACCCTGAATATGCCCGTTTCAAGGTGAGAGGCAAACCCCTCCGACACATGCGCCGCCTGCCGTGGCAGTGTCTTTGGCCCCCACTCCTTAATGTGTACCGGAAGGATGAAGAGGGCCTGAAACAGCGAGGCCGTAAGGGCGAACGTTACGGTCATCGGTATAACGCTGAAGAACTCGCCCGTCGAGCCGGTCATTATCAGCATCGGAAGAAACGCCAGTATCGTCGTAATCACCGTCGATATCACCGGGAGCATGACCTCGGCCACGCCGTCCACTATGGCCTCCCCCGCGGACTTCCCCATCTGCATGTGGCGGAAGACGTTTTCGAGGAGGATTACCGCATCGTCGACGATAATGCCCGAGACGAGCACGAACGAAAAAAGGCTTATGGTATTGATGCTCACTCCCGTAATCTTCATTATTATCAATGTACAGAGGAACGAAAACGGGATGCCTATGGCCGTAAGCATCGCGTTTCTAAAGCCCAGCGTAAGCCAGAGCACCACCACTATGAGGCTCATCCCCAGGAGCATGTTTCCCCCGAGGGTGCTTATGGAGTCGTCTATCTCCACCGTGGAGTCCCACGTGTAGCGGATAGTGATGCCCTCCTCGGCGTGGGCCTCCTCGAACCGGGCCGCAAGGGCCTTGACATCATCGGCAATGGTTATCGCGTTTCCTGCGTCTTCCTTCTTCACAAGGAGGCTCAGGGTGTTCAGCCCGTTTGCCGATGAGATGGAAATCGGGTCGCGATAGCTCATCATCGCGGTGGTCACAAGGTCCCCGACCCTTACGAAATTGCCGTCGCCGTCGCGGCGCACTACCACGTTCAGGACATCCTCCTGCCTCGAAAGCCTCGTGCCCGCATCGAGCATGTACTCGGTCTCGCCGGTGCGGAACCTGCCGGTGGGAAGTTTTACATTGGCGGACTTGACCGCTTCGGCCACCTGGTTAAAGGTCACTCCTAAGCGTCTGAGCTTTTCGGGGTCGAGCGAGACGTGAAACTCCTTTTCGTACTCCCCAAGGAGGGTGACCTCCCTTACGCCGGGCACTGCCACAACGGACGTCTTGAGCTCATCGGCAAGAAGTTTTAACGTCCGGTTGG
>DAOUWH010000238.1 GCA_030667205.1 Nitrospirota bacterium | reverse complement strand
CGCAAAGGAAAACGGCATCCCGGTGCCGGTGACGAAGAAAAAGCCGTATTCCACGGACATGAACCTTTTCCATATAAGCTACGAGGGAGGGGTACTGGAGGACCCGTGGGCGGAGCCCCCGGCCGACATGTACAAGATGCTGGTGCCGCCGGAGAAGGCCCCTGCAAAACCCACATACATCGAGGTCAGCTTCAAAAAAGGCGACCCCGTCTCGGTAAACGGCAGGCAGATGAGCCCCGCGAGGCTCCTTGCGAAACTAAACGCCATCGCCGGCCTCAACGGCGTGGGAAGGCTCGATATCGTCGAGAACAGGTACGTGGGGATCAAGTCCCGCGGGGTCTACGAGACACCGGGCGGCACGGTGCTTCACGCCGCCAGACGGGCCGTGGAGTCCATCACGCTGGACAGGGAGGTCCTCCACATCAGGGACTCGCTGGTGACAAAGTACTCCGAACTCATATACAACGGATACTGGTTCTCGCCCGAGAGGCAGGCCCTTCAGTGCCTCATGGACGAGGTCGGCCGCAATGTCACGGGCACGGCAAGGCTCAAGCTCTACAAGGGCTCATGCACGGTGGTGGGCAGGAAGTCCCCCGCCTCGCTGTATGACCCGGAGCTTGCCACCTTCGAGGCCGAAAAGGTCTACGACCAGAAAGACGCGGAGGGGTTCATCAAGCTAAACTCCCTGCGGCTCAGGGTAGGAAGACTCCTCGGCGGAAAGAAATAAGCGATTTTGTAATTCCCGTCATTTCTGAGTAAGCAGGAATGACGGGATAAATTTGTCCGTACTTTATCAGACGTCATGGAAGAGTCTCTGGACCTGATAGCGCTTTGCGCGGTGCCCGACCTCGGGCCGGTGACCATAAGGCGGCTGCTTTCGGCCTTCGGAAGCCCGGGGGCGGTTTTTAAGGCCCCTCTTAAGGAGCTTATGGCCGTGGAGAAGGTCGGCGCAAGCAGGGCACGGAGCTTAAAGAATTTCAGCGGGCGCGATGAGCTTTTAAGGAGTGTGGAGAAGCTCGTGGCCGGGGGCGTAAAGACTGTCACCCACGGCTCGGAGGAGTACCCGGAGGCCTTAAATAGCATCGGGGACGACGCGCCGCTGGTGCTTTACATGAAGGGCGATATTATAAAGGAAGACATGTACGCTATCTCTATTGTGGGCTCAAGAAAGTGCACCCCTTACGGCACGACCGTTACCGAGACGATAAGCTCCGAGCTTGCGGGGATGGGGTTTACCGTGATAAGCGGCCTTGCCAGGGGCATAGACACCGCAGCGCACACGGGGAGCCTCGTCGCCGGGGGCCGCTCTATCGGGGTGATGGGCTCGGGCATAGACGTGCCCTACCCGCCGGAGAACAAGGGGCTTATCGAGAGGCTCTCACACTCGGGCTGCGTGCTGACGGAATTTCCGCCCGGCATGCCGCCCAACCGGGAGAACTTCCCGCGGCGCAACAGGCTTATAAGCGGACTTTCCATGGGCGTGCTCGTGGTGGAGGCCGACAAGAAAAGCGGCGCCCTCATCACCGCCCGCTACGCCCTCGAACAGGGCAAAGAGGTGTTCTCCGTCCCCGGCAATATAAATTCCCAGGTCTCGCAGGGCCCGAACAACCTTATTAAGGACGGGGCAACGCCCGTCACCCGGGCCGAGGACATTGTAAAAGAGCTCGCGCCGGTGCTGAAAGGGTTTATAAAAAAACAGAAAAAGAAGGCCGCGGTCGAGATAACCGACGAAGAAAGGGCGCTCTGCGATATAATGTCGGGAGAGCCCCTGCACATCGACGCCGTATCGCGAAAGTGCGGGCTGCCCGTCTCAAAGACCCTGGCGGTGCTCCTCGGCCTTGAACTTAAAGGCGTAGTGAAACAGACCGGAGGCAAAAATTTCCACCTGGTATAGAAATGGCTGAATTAGATTTGACAAGTATTGAAGACTTCGTGGAATATCTTGACTCCGGGGAGCTCGACGGCCTAAGGGCGGTGCTTGTGGCCATATTGATGGAGAACACGGAGTTCGACGCTGACACAATATATTCGTTCGTGTATAATGGCGGGCGGAGGATTATCTGGACTTAAAACTATTTCTGTTAAATTGAAGGAGAGACCCATATAATGAGTTCGCTGGTTATAGTAGAGTCGCCTACAAAGGCACGGACCTTAAGCAAGATACTGGGCAAGGGGTATTCTGTCAAGGCCTCGGTGGGCCACATACTGGACCTCCCGGCCAAGAAGCTCGGCGTCGACATAGACAACGACTTCGCGCCTGAGTACGGGGTAATCCCCGGCAAGGAAAAAATAATAAAGGAACTCCGAAGCGCCGCGAAGTCCGCCGATCGGATATACCTCGCGCCCGACCCCGACAGGGAGGGCGAGGCCATAGCCTACCACATCGCCTCCGAGATACAGGACAAAAAGCGCGGGGGCGAGGACATCTACCGCATCACTTTCAACGAGATTACACCAAAGGCCGTAAAGGAGGCCGTGGCCAACCCCGGAAGGATAGACATGAACAAGGTCGAGGCCCAGCAGGCCCGCAGGGTGCTGGACCGGCTGGTGGGCTACAGCCTTAGCCCGCTTCTTTGGAGGAAAATTCGCAAGGGCCTCAGCGCGGGCCGCGTCCAGTCGGTCGCACTGCGTCTGGTTGT
>DAOUWH010000122.1 GCA_030667205.1 Nitrospirota bacterium | reverse complement strand
GGGAAAAAGGCCTTTACTTCGTGGACATCGGCAAGACCGAGGCCCTGCTGCCGCAGCGAAATGCCCTGCCCATGGAGGCGCTCAAAAGGGGCGACCACGTAAAGGCCTTTATAGAGGAGATACGGACGACGTCCAAGGGGCCCGAGATTATCATTTCGAGGATCTGCCCCCAGCTTGTGTCCGAGCTTTTCAAGATGGAGGTGCCCGAGATAGCGGAGGGCCTCGTGGTAATAAAGGACGTAGTGCGGGAGCCGGGCGAGCGCACAAAGCTCGCCGTATATTCAACCACCCCTACAATAGACCCCGTGGGGGCGTGTGTGGGCATGAAGGGCACAAGGGTACAGTCCATAGTGCGGGAGCTCCGTGGCGAAAGAATAGATATCATCCCCTGGACCGACGACCTCAGGATGCTTATCGCAAGGGCCCTGAGCCCGGCCTCCATCGAGAGGGTGGGCATCGTGGAGGAGGAAAAGACCGCCATGGTCGTCGTCAACGACCAGCAGCTCGCCATAGCAATTGGCAAAAAGGGCCAGAACGTGAGGCTCGCCATGAAGCTCACGGGCTGGGACATAGACATACTGAGCGAGACCGAGTACTCCAAGATGAAGATGGAGGAGGCGGACAAGACCTTCGAGGAGTCCATTGCCGGGCAGCCGGCAGATGCCCCTTCGGAGGAGGAACAACCCGTAGCGGAAGCGCCCGAGGCCGAAGAGACGGAAGCGCCCGAGGCCGAAGAGACGGAAGCACCCGAGGCCGAAGAGACGGAAGCACCATCACCCGAAGAGGAACAGGCACCCGAAGAGGACAAAGACAAAGACCCCTCCGTTGATGGTTAAAAACCTCCCGGAACTTAAAGTACAGTACATAAAGGGCGTGGGCCCGCGCAAGGCAGAACTTCTCGCAAAGCTCGGCATCCGGAGTGTCTGGGACGCCATGATGCACTTCCCCATGCGTTACGAGGACAGGCGCAACATCAGGGATATCCGCGACACGAGGGCCGGCGAGCACGAGACCGTCTCCGGAGATGTCATCTCCTCCTCCCTGAAAAACATAAAGCGCGGCCTTAAGATATTCGAGCTTTCCGTCTCCGACGGCACGGGCCTCATAAAGGGCAAGTGGTTCAACCAGCCGTATCTGAAAAAAATCTTTAAGACGGGACGAAAGGTAGTCCTGAGCGGGGCCGTCAAATACGGATGGCGCGGCGCGGGCCTTGAGATGGAAAACCCCGTCTACGAGTTCATAGGAGACAGCGACGACCCCCTGGTGCACATGGGCCGCATCGTGCCGGTGTACAGGACAACGGAAAACCTGAGCCCGAAGCAGCTCAGGGGCGTCCTCTTCAACATCCTCCGCGCCCATGGCGCCGACGTGCAGGACACGGTACCCGGTGAGATATTAAAGCGAAACGGCCTGCCGGGGCTCCCCGAGAGCATCCAGGGCGCGCACTTCCCCGGGCCTGACGAAGACCTCGGGCAACTGAACGCGTGGCGGACGGACTACCAGCGTCGGGTGTCTTTCGACGAGTTCTTCATGCTGGAGCTTGGCCTCGCGGTCCTGAAGCAGGGCAAGCTACGCGAGCGAGGCATTTCTTTCAATCCCGACGGCAAGCTGGTCGATAAACTTCTGGCCTCGCTGCCCTTCACCCTTACCACGGCTCAGCAAAGAGTTTTCAACGAGATACTCTCGGATATGAAAAGCCCTTATCCGGCGCACCGCCTCATCCAGGGCGATGTGGGCTCGGGAAAGACGGTCGTGGCCCTGATGGCAATGCTGGGCGCGGTTGAGTGCGGGTATCAGGCCGCCCTGATGGCCCCGACGGAGATACTTGCCAGACAGCACTACCTAAACGTCAGGGGGATGGCCGAGGGCCTTGGCCTTAAGATAGCCCTGCTTACCGGGAGCGCGAGGGAAAAACCCATTGAGGAGATCGCCTCGGGCGGAATTGATATTGTAGTTGGCACCCACGCGCTCATACAGGAGGGCGTGAACTTTAAAAACCTCGGCCTTGCGGTGATAGACGAGCAGCACCGCTTCGGGGTAATGCAGAGGGCGGTGCTGAGGAAGAAGGCCCTGAATCCCGACATCCTTGTGATGACGGCCACTCCGATACCGAGAACTCTGGCGATGACCCTTTACGGGGACCTGGACTGTTCGGTATTAGATGAAATGCCGCCTGGAAGGACCCCGGTCAAGACCATGCTTTTTACGGAAAGCGACAAACAGAAGGTCTACGAGATCATCTCCGAAGAGGTCGCCTCCGGCGGCCGGGTCTACGTTGTCTATCCGGTGATAGAGGAATCGGACAAGACCCCCCTGCGCTCCGCCATACTCGGCGAGGAAGCCTTGAAAAAACGTTTCCCGGAGTTGAAGGTCTCGCTTATCCACGGGCGCATTAAGCCCGCCGAGAGGGAAACGGTGATGCAGGAGTTTAAAGGCGGAAATATTGATATACTTGTAAGCACTACTGTTATCGAGGTCGGCGTGGACGTGCCCGAGGCGTCTCTGATGCTCATCGTTCATGCCGAGAGGTTTGGGCTCTCGCAGCTTCACCAGCTACGGGGCAGGGTGGGCAGGGGCTCTCGCCGCTCCGGGTGCCTGCTGCTTGCTTACGGGCCCCTCGGGGAGGAGGCCCGCAGGAGACTTGATGTGATGACCGAGACAGGCGACGGCTTCAGGATCGCCGAGGAGGACCTTGACATAAGGGGCCCGGGCGAGTTCATGGGCACCAGACAGTCGGGCATACCGGGCCTCAGGGTTGCGAACCTCGTAAGGGACGCAGGGCTCCTTGAGCCGGCGAGGCGCGAGGCTTTCTCTCTCATTGAGGCTGACCCGGAACTCAAAGGCGCGCCCGAGCTGAGGGAGGCGCTGGAGAAGTTCTGGCACGGAAAGATAGAGCTTTTCAAGACGGCTTAGGCAATTGTTTTTTGCCGTTGCGAGGCCGGAATCGACTCGATCCAAGAGGTCGATTCGACCGGCGAAGCAATTTTAAGGAGGGGACATATGATGGTTGAGAAACTGAAAAAAAGCTACGATGCCGGGGTCGAGAAGATCAAGTGGTTCGCCTCGATATTCTCCGAGAGGCTCAAGGTCGAGGCGGCGGTGATAAAGCTCCTTAAGGAGTCGGGCAAACTTGAGAAACAGCGCGACTTGCTGTTAAAGTCAATCGGTGAGCGGGTCTTCGAATTGAGGGGCCGCGCGGATGTAGACGTATTCATCGACACCAGGATAAGGCAGGCGCTCGATGAACTCGAAAAACTCGACGCGGAGATACAGGAACTCAAGAGCAGGGCGTCGGAGGTAGGCAGGGTCGATTGATGTTCGAGTACCTCATGCTTGTCCTTTTCGGCCTCGCTGTGGGGTCTTTTCTTAACGTCGTCATCTGGCGGCTTCCGAGGGAGAAGTCCATCGTAAGCCCCTCTTCGAGGTGTCCCTCCTGCGATACGCCGATAAGGCCCTGGGACAACGTCCCTGTCATAAGCTACCTCCTCCTTCGCGGAAAGTGCCGCTACTGCAGGGCGAGGATTTCGCCGAGGTACCCCCTTGTCGAGGCCCTCAATGCGGGGCTCTGGGCGCTCATGTACTGGCGCTTCGGCATGGGCTGGCACCTTCCGGTGTATCTTGTGTTCGTCTCCGCGCTGGTGGCGATTACTTTTATTGATCTTGATTTTCAGATAATCCCTGATTCAATTACCCTTCCCGGAATCCCGCTCGGGCTTCTGGCGGGAATTTTCCTGTTGCCCGACCCCATGGCCAGGATGATGGCCCTTGGGTGGAAGTCCTCTCTGGGCGGGGCGGCACTGGGCTTCGGGCTCTTTTACGCCGTGGCGGTGTTAAGCCGCGGCGGGATGGGCGGCGGGGATATAAAGTTCATGAGCATGGTCGGGGCCCTGATGGGCTGGCGTGCCGTGCTGTTGACGACTTTCCTCGGAAGCCTCGCGGGCTCGGTGCTGGGGATATTTTTGATGGCAGTCAGGGGCAAAGGCCGTAAGACGAAAATCCCGTTTGGCCCGTTCCTCGCGCTTGGTGCGCTGCTAACGCTGATTCTGGGCCAGGAAATCTTCTGGTGGTATCTCCGTGCCGGACGTTAAGCTGACACTTTTCCTTGCTACCATGGTGCTGGCCGTAGCGTGTGGGATAGTCCTGGGGGCGGTATTTTTTGTGGCAATGAGAAAACGGAAAAAATCCCCTATCGAGGACAGGCCCTCGGAGGTCGGCTTTGTGGTGGATACCTTCCACGAACTCGTCGCAAAGCTCAAGGACAAGGAAAAGGAGCTTCGGGCCCTGAGGGCACGAGCCGAGGAGAGGGCCGGGGCCATCGAGAGCTATAACGAAGACATCCTCCAGAGCGTCCCCAGCGGTGTGATAAGCATGGACGAGTCGTGGAAGATAGTTAAAGCGAACGCCGCGGCAGGGCGCATACTGGGGCTTAATGCCGATGAACTCCAGGGCAGGGACTTCAGGGAAATCTTCCCCGACGAGAAGATGCAGAGCCACGACAGGCGGGGTGAATCACAGCACATTACATTTTCTGGGAAAAGGCTCTGGCTGGGGTATTCGCTGTCTCCGCTCCTTGACGCCGGATGGCGGGACATCGGCCAGCTGTTCGTATTTACGGACCTCACCGGTTTAAAGGCCCTCGAGGGCCAGGCGGAACTCAGGCAGAGGCTTTCGAGCCTCGGGGAGATGTCCGCGGGAATCGCCCATGAGCTTAAGAACTCGATGGGCGTGATAGCGGGCTACATGAAGCTCCTGTCCAGAAATGCCGACCCCGCCCTCATGGAGACCGTCGAGACGGTATCCTCGGAGGTGAAGGTCATGGACAGGATAATCACCGATTTCCAGGGATTCACCCTTTCGAGGGAACTGAATTTGTCGGATGTGAAAGTCCGCGACATGATCGAGGCGGCGGCCCAGGGCGCTACGGCCAAAAGCAGGGACATTGAAGTCTCGGCAGACATCCCCGGGGAACTGACGGTACAGGGCGACGAGGTGCTTTTAAGGCAGGCCTTTGCCAATTTAATACAGAACGCGGCAGAGGCGATGGGCGGCGGCAGGGTCACCGTAAGCGCCGAGGACTCGGGGGACAACGTTACGGTATCCGTCTCGGACACCGGCCACGGCATCGGCGAAGACATCCGCGAGAAGATATTCCTGCCCTTCTTTACCACAAAGGAAAAGGGCACCGGCCTCGGCCTCGCAATCGTGCACAGGACCGTCATAGACCACTCCGGAGACATCGAACTCCAAAGCGACGACAAGGGCACCACGGTGCGCATTACGCTTCCGGTAAGACAGGGAGAGTAGAGGGCCCGGCATATGCGCCGGAGGGTTATCCTGACGGAACTATGTCCTCGAGACCGTCCACGTTGTCTAAGGGCACTTCCGCGAGGGAGGACGTCTCAATGATGTGTTTTATGAGGCTGTGCCTTTCGTCCAGGCTGAGGTCGAAGTAGAACCTGCTTCCCATGAGGATGGTGGCTACTTCCTTATACGCTTTCCGTTCCATCGTCTCACTCCTGAACAAAAAGCAGCAAAACACATGCCAGTGATAGCGCATTTGGCCTTTCCCGGCAGCATGACAGTGCCATGAACGCCTTAAGTGGCCGTTTAATAAGATAATTATTGTCATGTCCCTCAGCAATAGCACTGCGGCAGAGGAGTTTTAAGAAAACAGGGCATAGTCTAAAAGGGGTGGTTTTTAGGCACTGTTTGTCTTATATGACGCAGT
>DAOUWH010000234.1 GCA_030667205.1 Nitrospirota bacterium | reverse complement strand
AAAGCTACTCGCCGAGGAAAAACGACTCGCTGGGGAAAAGCGACTCGTTGAGGAAAAGCTACTCGCCGAGGAAAAACGACTCGCTGAGGAAAAACGACTCGCCGAGGAAAAACGACTCGCCGAGGAAAAACGACTCGCCGAGGAAAAACGACTCGCCGAGGAAAAGCTACTCGCTGGGGGAAAACGACTCGCTGGGGAAAAACGAACCGCTAAGGAAAAGCGCCTCGCTGAGCAAAGGCGAATTGAAGAGCAAGGGCTGCTCGCTAAGGAGATGCGGCTTGCTGAGGAAAGAAAACTCGCCGGGGAAAAGCGACTTGCCAAGCCAAAAAGGGTTGCTAAGGCAAAGACGTTCAAGAAGTCTCAGGAGGTTGCTAAAGCTCGGAGAGATATCAAAAACATCAGAGGCGTCCACAAGGTGGTGCTTGATGCCGGCCACGGAGGCCGCGACCCAGGCGCCCTGGGCTCAAACGGGCTCAAGGAAAAGGACGTCGTGCTGGATATCGCAAAGAGGGTCAAGAAGATACTCGAGGCCAGGGGCGGCTACGATATCCGTTTTACTCGCGACAGGGACAAGTACCTGAGCCTTGAGAAGCGCACTGTCATATCCAACAAGCACGACGCCGAACTTTTCGTCTCCATACACGCCAATGCCAATCCGAGCAGTCGTGTAAGGGGCCTGGAGACGTATTTTCTTAACTTCGCCAGCAACGAACAGGCCATGAAGGTGGCGGCAAGGGAAAACAGGATATCTCTTAAGAGGATGAAGAAGGCGCGCTCGGAGCAGGAAGTCATACTGGCTTCGCTTCAGCTTCAGAACAACCGCGACGAGTCTTTAAAACTTGCGAATTTCGTGCAGGACTCGATGGTATACTCCATGCGGAAATACAGCCGCATAAAGGACCTCGGGGTCAAGCAGGCCCTGTTCTACGTGCTCTTCGGAGCGGAGATGCCTTCCGTGCTCGTCGAGGTCTCCTACATCACCAACCCCGAGGAGGCCAAGAGGCTCAAGTCCAGTAATTACCGCGAGTCCCTGGCCAAGGGCATCGCCTCCGGCGTCAAGAAGTATTTCGACTCTATCCATCCAGAACATAAGATAGCAATGAGGCAGTAACGCCTTGCCACAGGGTAAGGTTACGCTTCTCCTTAAAGGCGCTACGGTTTATGACGGGACCGGCTCGCCGCCGGAGATAAAAGACATCGGCATAAAGGGCGGCACTATCGTATTTGTCGGGGAAGGTTTTCCTGGCGAAGCGGAAACAGTTATGGATTGTAAAGGTCTGTCCCTCTCTCCGGGTTTCATAGATACCCATGGCCATTCAGAGTTCACACTTCTGGCCGACCCCACGGCCCTTGGAAAAGTGCTTCAGGGCATCACCACCGAGATTAACGGCAACTGCGGCCTCTCGGCGGCTCCGATGCTTGGCGAGGCCAGGGCCCGGAGAGAAGAGGACCTCAGGGAATATGACATCGCCGAAAGGTGGGAGACACTGAAGGAATACCTCTTGTTGCTTGAAAAAAGAGAGCCGGGACTGAATTTCGCGACACTGGCCGGGCACGGCTCGGTGAGGGCATCTGTAATGGGATACGCCGACAGGGAGCCATCGCCGGATGAGATGGACCGCATGAAGGGCCTCCTCCGCGAGACGCTCGAGGCCGGGGCTATAGGGTTTTCAACGGGGCTGATATACCCGCCGGGCATCTACTCGACACCAGAGGAGCTTATAGGGCTTGTGCGCTATGGCGCGGAGGTCGCACCCGGCCCCTTCATCTACGCCTCTCACATGAGGAGCGAGGGCGAAAAGCTAATCGAGGCCTTGGAAGAGACCGTGAGGATAGGCTCGGAGGCGGGCGTAAATGTGCACATATCGCATATAAAGACCGCGGGCAGGGAAAACTGGCACAAGGCAGGGGCGGCCATAGAGGTCATGGAGCGGGCGAGGGCCGTCGGTGTCCGCGTGACCTGCGACCGCTACCCCTACACGGCGGGCTCGACCGACCTGGACTCGGTGCTCCCCGGATGGGCGTTCGAGGGGGGAGCCGAGGAGGAGATAGGAAGGCTAAAAGACCCGGCACTGAGGGAAAAGATAAAGGGAGAGCTCCCCGAAGACGACGAGTGCTGGGAGGGCGTGGTGATATCCAGCGTACCCGGCGAGTCCGGCAGGTGGCTTGAAGGTCTTAGCATTAAAGCTATTGCCGCGCGTAAGGGCATAGGGTGCAAAGATGCCCTGCTTGACGTGCTGGTTAAAGAGGGCCTCAGGGTGGGGGCAATATTTCACGGCATGAGCGAGGAGAACCTCTGGAGGTTTCTCTCTCTTCCCTATGCGATGGCGGGCTCCGACAGCGCCGTGCGTTCCTTTAGAGGCCCCACGGCAAGGGGGAAGCCCCACCCGAGGGGGTTTGGCACGTTCCCAAGGTTTTTAAAAAACCATCCCGGCGGCCTGAGCGAGGCAATACATAAGGCCACGGCGCTTCCGGCCTCCACATTCGGCATTCAGGGGCGGGGGGTCATCCGGGAAGGTTTTAAGGCCGACATCGTGGCCTTCGACCGCGAAAGGCTTGCGGATAAAGCTACATATGAAAAACCCTTCCAAAGGCCCGAGGGCATCCACCATGTGATAATAAACGGCGTGCCCTCGGTGCTTGACGGGGAGCCCACCGGCCAAAGGCCGGGCCGGGTGCTGAGGGGCGGGGATTGAATTAATCCCTGTTCGTGAGATAATGTAATTGACCCTCGGATTGTGGCTATAAGTTTTTT
>DAOUWH010000243.1 GCA_030667205.1 Nitrospirota bacterium | reverse complement strand
TACGACGGCAATGGCTACCCCGAAAGGCTTAAGGGCGACAAGATACCCCTTGAGTCCAGGATTATCGCGATTGCCGAGGCCTTTGACGTCATGGCCAGCGATCAATCATACGTGAATCCGCCCCTGGATTTTGACAGCGCTATCAATGAACTGAAGGAGAACTCCGGCACGCAGTTCGACGGAACGCTGGTAAAACATTTTATAGGTAACGTAACTAAGGCTGCAGTAGAGTAAGCTGCCGCTGAATCCCCGCCGCAAGCGTCTCCGGGTCTTTACTTCCCCTGTATATGCCGAAGATGTTTTCCGATATGCGGGCCGCTTTTTCATAAACCGCCTGCCTTGCCGATTCGATATGCCCCCAGCTTCCGGTTTCCGTGAACTTAAAGAAGGCCGCGGCCATCTCCGTGGCCAGTGACCTTCTGTAGCCCCCAAGCGATGCGGCATAGAAGGCGAGCGAGCCTGTTTTCCTTTCGTCTATTATGTGCCTGAGCATCCCGCGTTCGGAGGCGTCGGCAAGCGTGTCCTTTACCGCCCTGGCAAACAGGGAGGCCCTGCTCATGAGGACCGACGAGAGCACCCCGGTCCAGAGGGGGCCTGTTTTCTCGGACTCGAAGGCCTCTCCCAGTTCGTGGTGGATATAAGAGCGGAGTTCGGAGTGCGCGGCGCTCCTGATAAGGTCCCTTAGCCCCGCTCCGTCCATTGCGGCCTCGATTCCGTAAAAGGAAAACGCTGCAGAGAGCGAAGAGGCGGTCTTCTTCGCCTTTAGCTCCTCGAACTTCTCCCATACGAGGAGCGTTGATATATCCTCGCGTGCGAATATGCTTCGCCCCTGGAGCATGGCCGGATGTATGGAGAGGTCCCTTGCATGTTCGTCGCCGGAGATGAATACGTCGTATCCGTCAATCACCTCATGCCCCGAGAGTTCCGACAGAAAGAATACGGGCTTGCCGAAAAGGCCGTAGCCCGCGCCGTAGAGGAGGCCGGGAGCCTTCAGTTGCGAATTAATCCTTCCGACCTCAAAGGGGCCGAACTCCTCGCCGCCAATCTTTAGGGGCGAGAACTCCTCCCCCGCTACCTTTTCCCAGAGCGCCTCCCTCCTGCCTATCCAGTCCGGAATGCCTTCTGCTGAGGGCCTGTCCCAGGGCCTTATGCCGTGTTCGGACCTGTAGAGTTCCCTGAGCCTGAGGAGGAGGCCGCATACAGAATAGAAACCCCAGTAGCGGGCATCGGAGATGTTGCAGTTTCTCTTTACCTGCGGGAGGAGTTTTTCCAAGAGGCGGGATTTCATAATTTAGGGTAAAATTGATTGGTGAGAAATATCAAGCTGCTGCTGGAGTACGACGGCACCCGCTACCGGGGGTGGCAGAGCCAGAAAGAGGGCCCCACTGTTCAATCGACCGTGGAGGGGTGCATAGAGAGGCTGACGGGGGAGCATTGCGCGCTCCTCTGGGCTGGAAGGACGGACTCGGGGGTGCACGCCCTCGGGCAGGCGGCTGCGTTCAAGACCTCATCGGAACTCGATGCCGCCGACATCAAAAGGGCGCTTAATGCCCTTTTGCCTTCTGACATAAGGGTGAAGTCCGCCTCTGAGGCGGATGTGTCTTATCACCCGCGCTACAGCTCGACCGGAAAGGTCTACTTCTACCTCATAGCAAATACCTCATACACCTCTGCGTTTCTTGAGCGATATGTCTGGAGGGTCCCGCAGAAGCTCGACCTTGCCGCCATGGCCCGGGCAGGAGACCTCCTCAAGGGCAGGCACGACTTCAGGGCCTTCATGGGGGCAGGCTCGAGCGTGAAAGGCTCAGTGAGGGAAATACACGAGCTTTCGATGGAGGAGCTCTCAGGCATAGGGTTTTTAGGGGCTGTCCTTGAGGGGAGGTTTATCAGGATAACCGTCCGCGGAGACGGCTTCCTGAGACATATGGTCAGAAGCATAGTGGGTACGCTTGTGGAAGTGGCAAAGGACAAGACAAAGCCCGAGGCGCTTGCCGATATAATTGCCTCGGGCGACAGGTCAAACGCAGGGCCTACGGCGCCCGCAAAGGGGTTGTTCCTTGAAGAGGTGCTTTACGGCCCGTGAGGCCCTACCTGAATGGGGTGCGCTCCCACTTTTCGACGGCTTCAAGCTCCTCTCTTTTTTCCTGACAGTCTCTGCAGAAAATGGCGAAAGGCAGTATCTTGAGCCTCTCGGAGTTTATCTTTTCGTTGCAGTCCTCGCATGTGCCGTAGGTGTTCTCGTCGATTTTTCTCAGGGCCTCGTCTATTTTCAGAAGGGTCTCCCTGTGCGTGCCGAGCTTCCTGAAGCTGATGTCCTCGGAAAGGTCGATGACGGACCAGTCGCCGTCATCCAGGGCGGTCTCGACAAGCTGTCTGTTTTCTCCCTTTATGTAGCTGGCTATCTCGGCCTGTGCCTCTTTTACTATGCTTGCCCGTTGCCCTATAAGGAGCCTTCTGAGGGCGATCCGCCTTGCACTTAAGGCCTTCGGCGCCTTCTTCTTGGCGACCTTCTTTTTGGCGACCTTCTTTTTGGCGACCTTCTTTTTGGCGACCTTCTTTTTGGCGACCTTCTTTTTGGCGACCTTCTTTTTGGCGACCTTCTT
>DAOUWH010000130.1 GCA_030667205.1 Nitrospirota bacterium | reverse complement strand
AGATTAACTATTGGACTTCATAGCGCAGAACCTCTTAAAGTTGAGAAATTTAAAGGGGAGGTGCGTGATGAAGAGGATAATTATCTTGTTGGTATTCATGGTTGCCTTTTCAGGGTTTTCATTTGCAAAGGAGAGGCAGGGGACGGTAGCAATGAGCGTGGACATGAGCTCACATCCCGGCAAGGCAAGACTGTGGATCCCCTATCCGGTCTCCGACAGGTACCAGACAATAGAGGGCGTAAAAATAGAAGGGGACTACTCATATTCGGGAATATACAGCGCCCCCGGCACTGGCACCCTTATGCTCTATGCCGAGTGGCCCGAAAAGACAGCCAAAAGGACTTTAAACCTCAGCCTAACGGCAAAGGCAAGGGAACGCAAGACCCCCGTATTAAAGGACACGGGCGAGCCAGTTCCCCACGAGGTAAAAGAATATCTGAAGTCCACGAGGCTCGTCCCTACCGACGGTAAGGTTGGGGCCCTGGCGGCGAAGATAGTGAAGGGCAAGAAAGGCATCCTTGCCCGGGCGCGTGCGGTTTACGACTGGGTAGTGAAAAACACCTACCGCGATCCGAGCATCAAGGGATGCGGCCTCGGCATCGTGGAGCGGACGCTTGCGAAGCGGGGCGGAAAGTGCGCCGACATAAGCACGGTTTTCGTCGCCCTTGCGAGGGCCGCGGGCGTGCCCGCAAGGGACGTCTTCGGCCTTAGGCTTGGGAAGAAACCCGAGCAGGACATCACCGGCAGTTTTAACTGCTGGGCGGAGTTCTACCTGCCCGGCACGGGCTGGGTACAGGTCAACCCCGCCGACGTGAGAAAGATAATGCTCAAAGAGGACCTCGACCTCAAGGAAGCAAAGCCTTATATCGACTACTACTTCGGCGCTGTGGACGAATACAGGATAGTCCTTGTGCGCGAGGGCAGGGACATGGTGCTCTCTCCGGAGCAGGAAGGAGGGCCTATAAACTATTTCATGTATCCTTACGCGGAGGTCGGCGGCAGGGCACTGGATTACATAGACCCGAAGGGCTTCAGTTACTCAATCAGGTTCAAGGAGCTTTAAAAAGGGGCCACCTCCGCTGACATCATAGTTGGCGGCGCCGTTAAATCGAACCCCGAGTACGAAGACCTCAAACGGGCCGCGAAGAAGCACGGGGTGCCCGTGGCGGAGGTCCTCAGGGAAGTAATGAGAAAGCTTTAAAGGGGGGGATTTTTGAGGGCCAGGCCTGCAAGTCAGCAGTGATAGTAAGTTGAAACTGCCTCTCATAAAGATTTTCATGAAAATAGAGTTGCCCTCTTTCTTCTTCGTATCCATTTATCAAACTCAACAGCTATTACGATTGTCACAGTTACCAATCCGATTTCCAGCCATTCAGTCATCGAAAGGGGCACTGTCCTGAAAATCCACTGAAATGCCGGTACATACAAGACCGCCATCTGAGCGAAAAATGCGGCTATCATGGCATAAAGGAGGAAGGGGTTGCTCATAAATCTCATGCTGAAAATAGACTTTGTTTCCGAGCGGCAATTGAGTGCCTGATAGAACTGGAAAAAGACCATTGTTGTCAGAGCCGCTGTGCGTGCCCTCTCAAGAGGCACTCCCGCATGGAGGTCTGTTATGAACACAAACAGTGTTCCAGCGGCCAGGACGATTCCCATTAGAACCGTCCTCTGGATCATAAGGCTTGAAAGGATGCCCTCCTTTGGCTTCTTCGGAGGGGTTTTTAAGGTCCCCTCTTCGGCTGGCTCAAAAGCAAGGGCAATATCCTGCAGCCCGTTTGTAACAAGATTTAACCAGAGAATTTGGGCGGGAATATAAGGCAAGGGTATTCCCATTAAGATGGTTGCCAGTATGGCGATTAGTTCACCAAAACCACATGATACAATGAAGAGCGTAACCTTCCTTATATTTCCATATACGACCCTCCCTTCCTCAACCGCGGCAAAGATGCTCGCAAAGTTATCATCCGCAAGCACCATGTCTGAGGCCTCCTTTGCCACATCAGTGCCTCCCTTGCCCATGGCTATGCCTATATGTGCCGCCTTCAGGGCCGGAGCATCATTCACCCCGTCACCGGTTACCGCCACTACCTCTCCGTGTTTTGTAAGTTGCTGGACTATCCGCAGTTTATGGTGGGGTGCGACCCTTGCAAATACAGAAACATCCTCGACCAGCTTGAACAGGGCGCCATCGGTCATGGCCTCTATCTCTCTGCCTGTTAACACTCGGGACCCTTCGTCTGTTATGCCGAGCATCCGGGCTATGGCAAAAGCCGTGGTGCCGTGGTCTCCGGTAATCATCACAATCCTGATGCCGGAGTCCTTGCAGCCCTTGATGGCATCGATGGCCTCCGGCCTTGGAGGGTCCAACATGCCCTGAAAACCCGCAAAGACAAGATCCGACTCAATATCATGATGGGTAAGATCCTCCATATCTGCCGGCGCTTCCTTGTAGGCCATGGCAAGCACCCTGAGCCCGGCCCTTGCAAAGGTATCCGCGACCTGTAATATCCCATCCGTATCCAGACCCTCTCCAGATGTCCCTTTAGCGCACATATCCAGCAACCGCTCAGGCGCACCCTTGACGAAGATAACATTCGTGTCCCTGTCTTTATGGAGGGTTGCCATATATCCCAGGGCGGACTCGAAGGGCAGCATTGCGAGCTGGGGATAATGATTTCTTTCATCTTCGTACTTGAGCCCTGCCTTGCAAGCGGAAACAATAAGCGCTCCCTCCGTAGGGTCGCCATCGACCCTGTAGAGGTTATTCTTTTCGTATACCGTAGACTCATTGCAAAGAAGTCCGATCCTGAGAACTCGCCGGAGATTTATCAGCTCCCCCGCATTAACCAAAGCCTGTTCATGGAAAATCATCCCTTCCGGTTCATATCCAATCCCTGTAACCTCATATGTTTTATCTCCATCAAAAATAACCCTGACGGTCATCTCATTCCTGGTCAGGGTGCCTGTTTTGTCGGAACCTATGACAGTAGTGCTCCCAAGGGTTTCCACTGCGTGCAGCTTTCTGATAATAGCGTTGCGCCGTGCCATCCTTGTTACCCCAATCGCCATTGTTACAGTTACCGCGATGGGCAAGCCTTCGGGTATGGCCGAGACAGCCATGGCAACGGCGGTCATAAACATATCCGATGCCTTTGCCCCGAGTATAACGCCTGCACCAAACACAAGGGCGGAAACCCCTATGACAACAAGCCCTACTAACTTGGCAAACCTTTCAAGCTTGTCCTGCAGAGGGGTCTTGAATGCCGAGACTTCCCTGACTTCCTTTGCTATCTGCCCGAGGACGGTTCTCTGGCCTGTCTCGACAACAATCCCATGCGCCCTTCCACTTACGACAACCGTAGCCATAAAAGCCATGTTCCTCTGGTCTCCGGGAGTCAAATGGTCTTCCTTGATAGCGGCTATTGTCTTTTCAGCAGGGATGGATTCTCCTGTGAGCATAGCCTCTTCGACCTTTAGTTCAATCGTGCTGAACAGCCTCAGGTCGGCAGGCACTTTAGAGCCAGAGGCAAGCAGGACAATATCTCCTGGGACGAGTTCCAGGCTGTTGATCTCTTTCTCCAAGCCATTCCTGATAACCCTTGCTCCGGGAACCACCATCTCCTTAAGCGCCCGTACACTTTCCTCTGCCTTGAACTCCTGGATATACCCGATAATCGCGTTGAGGACAACAACAGCCATAATTACCCCGGTGTCTATGTATTCATGGAGAACAAAGGTAACGATGGCAGCTATCAGAAGGATGTATATAAGGGGACTTGTGAATTGATGAAAGAGTATCTTGAGCTTGTTTATCTTCGCTTCCTCGGCAAGCTTGTTCGGGCCGTATTGTACAAGACGGGCCTTGACTTCCTCATAGCTCAACCCTTCTTCCGAAGTCTTTAGCTTATGGAGTATGTCTTTTGAATTAAGCTGATACCAATTCATTGTAATATCCCTAAGGAATGTCAGTACTGCAGTTGGCGCTTTGCACGCCTACATCATATCACTGAATTCGGATTTCAGGAAGCAGATTTTGTCTGGAAATTTCGACTTGAAGGAAGCACGGTTCCGTGCGGCGGGTCAATATAAGAAACAGGGTTCAAGGGGAACGGCGAGATTGTCGAGTTGACTCCCGAATAGGGTCTCATGACCAGTGAAGGGTCGCTTCGACTTCAACCCTTCGACAAGCTTTCGCCTCAGTCGCCTGGGGCGACCGAGGCGGACAGGATGCCTCGCAATGACAGTAAACAGGCACTTTTCGGGCTGGTCGATTCGGCAAATTCCACTAAAAGGAATTCCCGCCGGGCCTTGTGTTAAAATACCTAATCCCAGATTCCAAGAAGGTGCTGTTATGTTTAATATGAAAGTCGTCGAGACCACCGCTCTCAACCCCGAAACAAAATTCAAATTCCGCTGCCACAAGGGCGTGAAGTGCTTCACAAAGTGCTGCAGCAACATAGATATAATGCTCACCCCTTATGATGTGCTCAGGCTTAAGAATAGGCTGGGCATCTCCTCAAGCGAGTTCCTCGACGAGTACACGATGATGCGCGTCGACGATAAGTCCTCGCACCCCTACGCGTACCTCAAGATGGGCGATAACGAGGAGCGCACCTGCCCGTTCCTCCTCGGGCCCGAGGAGGGCTGCTCGGTCTACACCGACCGACCCGTGAGCTGCAGGTACTACCCGATAGGGCAGGGCACGGTAAAGAAGCGCGAGGGCGAGGAGATGGAGATAGTGTACGAGGAGTTCTACTTCTTCACCCGGGAAAAACACTGCCTTGGCTACGAGGAGGACACCGAGTGGACGGTGCAGTCCTGGCGCGAGGACCAGGACTCCGCGGGTTACGACGAGATGAACCGTGGATGGATGGAAGTCCTCATGAGGCGGAACCTCCCCGGCAAGCCTGGGCTCGACCAGAAGAAGCAGACCCAGTTCTTCATGGCAAGCTACGACCTCGACAGGTTCAGGCGCTACATTTTCGAAAGCAAATTCCTCGACGTCTTCGACGTATCGGACGAAGAAATAGCGAAGATGAAGGAAGACGATGCGGCGCTTATGAAGTTCGCGTTCCGCTACATCAAGTTCCTGATGATGATGGAAGAGAGCCTGAAGCTCAAGAAGGGCGTGCTGCCGGAGAACCCTAAACCCGGGAAGTAAAGCCGAGCTTCTCCTTAAGCCATTCCTCAAGTTTTTTGTCTATCGGATAAATGCCCGAGTAAGACTTGATGCCCTCCTTTTTTACCGCTTCCAGAAGGAGTTCT
>DAOUWH010000022.1 GCA_030667205.1 Nitrospirota bacterium | reverse complement strand
GAGGCGGGGCCTCGACGTCCTTCACAGGATGCAGAAGATGGCCGACCTCAACGTAGAGGTGGTAGAGCAGGACTTCCCCAAGATACAGGAGGTCGACTCCAAGCTCGTCGCCCTCGCGCAATCCATAAACGCAAAGGTCATCACCAACGACTTCAACCTCAACAAGGTCGCCGAACTGCAGGGCGTGCCCGTCCTGAACGTCAACGAGCTTGCAAACGCCATAAAACCCGTAGTCCTCCCCGGCGAGACTCTTAAGGCCTTCATCATCAAGGAGGGCAAGGAGCACAACCAGGGCGTGGCCTACCTCGACGACGGCACCATGGTCGTCGTGGACAACGGCCGGAAGCTCATCGGCAAAAACGTCCCCGTAACCGTGACCAGCGTGCTTCAGACCACGGCGGGCAGGATGATCTTCGCCAAGACAAAGGACGAGTACGAAAAGGAAGACGTCAGGGTCGGAAAATAGCCCATGCCTCAAAAGATAATAGCCCTCGTGCCCGCGGCCGGCTCAGGAGCAAGGTTCGGCCCGGGCGCCAGCAAGGCCTTTGCACCTCTTCTTGACACGCCCGTGCTCATCTGGACGCTCAAGGCCCTCGCGGCCTCGGAGGAGGTCGCGGAGATAATCCCCATACTCAAGGAGCCGGACATGCCTTCAAGCCTGAAGCTCATCGAGGAGCACGGCATACCGAAGGTCAACAGGATAGTTCCCGGCGGCGCCGAAAGACACGACTCGGTATTCAACGGCCTGAAACAGATAAAAGACGAGGACGTTACAGTGCTCATCCACGACGGGGTGAGGCCCCTCATCGACACCTCGCTGGTCCGGGACGTCATTAAAGGTCTTGAGGGCTACGACGGATGCGTATGCGCCCTCCCCCCAAAGGACACTATAAAAGAACTCGGCTCCGACGGCACGGTAAGCTCTACGCCTCCGAGGGAGAGGCTCGTCGCGGTGCAGACACCGCAGGCGTTTGGCTATAAGACTATAATGGAAGCGTATGAGAGGGCCAGGGCCGAGGGCTTTAGCTCCACCGACGACGCCGCGCTGGTGGAGAGGGCCGGCGGCAGTGTGAACGTTGTGGAGGGCTCTTACCGCAACATAAAAATAACCACGCCGGAGGATTTGGAGATAGCCGAATTGCTTCTTGGAAAAAAGCATGAGGAAGGGTGAAATTCTAAATTCCAAGCACAAAATACTAAATAATATCGAAATGCCAATGACCGAAACAGCGAAATCCGAAGTTTGGAACATTATTATTTGGAATTTGTTTAGAATTTAGATATTAGGATTTAGAGTTTGATGTCATGAGAATCGGATTCGGATACGACTCGCACAGGCTCGTCGAGGGTCGAAAGCTCGTCCTCGGCGGTGTGGAGATCCCTTATGAGAAAGGCCTTCAGGGGCACTCAGACGGCGACGCCCTCACGCACGCCATCATAGACGCCATCCTTGGCGCGCTCGGCCTCGGGGACATCGGAAAGCACTTTCCCGATACCGACCCGGCCTACAAGGACATACGGAGCATCAAGCTTCTGAAGCGCACCCTGGAGCTTGCGAGGGCCGAGGGCTACGAGGTTACCTGGATAGACTCGACCGTCATAATCGAGGAGCCCAAGCTCGCCCCCCACATCGAGGCCATGCGCGAGACCCTTGCCGTGGGCGACCTGCATTCGGGCGGCATCAGCATTAAAGCCAAGCGTAACGAGGAGATGGGTTTCACGGGCAGAGGCGAAGGCGTGGCCGCCTTCGCCGTGTGCATGCTTACGAAGCTTTCACTATAACTTCACCCGCCTCGCTCCGCTCGCCTCCCCCCTTGTAAAAGAGAGGGCAAATAATGGATTCCTTTTCTCCCCTTCTCCTTACCGAGGAGAAGGGGGCAGGGGGATGAGGTTTGAGTAGAGGCTGTTCTTTATTGCTATTCCCCTGAAAGCTCTTTTATGGTCTCGGAGATTACCTGCCTGATCGGCTCGACCGTTTCATTCTTCTCGGCCTCTTTTAAATGCCCGACGGCTTCGTCCCCGCCGATTACGCCGAGGAGATACGCCGCATCGGCCCTGACGGTAAGCTCTTCGCTCTTAAGGAGTCCGGCGATGCCGGGCACTGAGGCGGAAACCTCCTCGTTGTGCTCATCTATTAAAGCCTCCACAAGGGCCGCCATGCCAAGCCTCACCCTGCCCCTCTCGTCGGACATGAGCTCCGGCAAAAAGCGGTAGAGCGAGCG
Organism: Nitrospirota bacterium; assembly: GCA_030667205.1. GTDB lineage: Bacteria > Nitrospirota > Thermodesulfovibrionia > Thermodesulfovibrionales > JdFR-86 > DAOUWH01. The sequence continues at coordinate 9,523 of DAOUWH010000022.1, read as the reverse complement.
GTCGTGCTTGAACATGTCGATGATGTTTTCGAGGAAACCGTTTTCCATGTGGTCGGCAATAAGTTTTAAAAGCTCCTCGTCGCGCATGAGGTTATCTTAAGGGATGCGGCTCAGCACTGTAAAGCGAACAAAAAACGCTATGTCTTTAGCGATGCAAGAGTATATAATCAGGGTATGAGCAAAAAATCCATCGCGCTGCTGGCTTTGCTGATAATCTCGCCGGTAATTATCTATTTAATCTGGCCGACCGAGGAGTCAAGGATACGGCGGCTCGTGCGGCAGGGGGCAACGGCCATAGAGAAGGAGGACATCGACGGCGTGATGTCGAAGATGGCCTATAACTACAGCGACGAGTACGGCCTGAGCTACCTTATTATCAAGAAGCAGCTCGAGCGGAAGTTCAATGCCTACTCCGACATCGAGTTCGATTACGAAAACCTCACTGTGGAAGTTTTAAAAGAAACCGAAGAGGCCGCCGCTGCCATGGACCTCAGGGTGATAGCCATGTCCGGCGAGCAGATGGGCTACGTCATTGGCGGAGAAGGCCCGGCGCTTCTGAAGCTCAGGCTCAAAAAGGGCGGGCCACTTAAGAAATGGCATGTCGTCGAGTCTTCGGGCTTCATCGAGAGGCACTAAGACAACACCCCCGCCACCCCCACGAATTGGAACAAGCGCGTCAAATCGAGTAAAATACCCTTGCATTTACAAACGGAGGTGTTTTAACAAAAAAATGGAAGAGTGCATACGTAACGACAACGCCAAGTACTGCAACTGCACGTACGAGCCCTGCCCCAGGAAGAACAAGTGCTGCGAGTGCCTGCACTACCACAGGAAAAACGGCGAGATGCCGGCCTGCTTCTTCAGCGCCGAGGCCGAGAAGACCTACAACCGCTCGATATCGTACTTCATAAAGACTTATAAGGGCTGATATACAATGCTTGCAGGACGGGGATGAGCGGTTTTAGCCAGATAGCCGCAGCCTGTCTGGGTACCTCGGAGGGCGATAGCCCGAGAATGAGTGACTGCCTGTCTTGCTAGCCTCTGGGATTCAACAGTGGCACGCCGGTGTGGTGGAATGGCAGACGCGACGGACTCAAAATCCGTTGGGGGCAACCCCGTGGGAGTTCGACTCTCCCCACCGGCACCACCCTTCTCACCCGCGTTTTAAATCGCGCAAGCAAATCGGCTTATTTGCGCGTGCAAATTCTGTTGGAAGGAGTCCTTGACTCCCCCACCGGTTGACATCAGCCCAGAGGGTTTTAACAATCGAATAAGCATCATCACCCTGTCTGCGTGTAAAATCTTTTAACATTGCCTGCTGTTTGGTCTCGGACGACAAACCCACGGATTGAATTTCAGGGTCGGGCCATAGCGCCGGGCAGCAAGTGGCCTGCCAATTGCAACTTTAAGTTATTAACACGTGGTTTAATAGCTGTTAATAACTCGCCGGACATCCTCAATGAAATGTTCTTTTAGCTTGCTTTTCCGGTTGTGCCTATTTTTTGCTCACCCTGAAATAATGAATAAAGACAGCACATTACGCCGCTTCTATCTCATTACTCAGAGACGGGATTCCCCGATGCCCCTGAAAGCCATACGGGACGTGGATTCTTACTTGTCCCCCGCCCGCAGGGCCGGAAAACATTGCCATCTCTGACACCGGGGGCGGGGGACAAAAGTGCCGGGGCACCTTGCAAAAATCCGTATTTCTGATAAGATTTTATGAACGCTCAACACCATTTATGAAGGAGGTAACATGAGAAAACTTTTAATAATCATTTGCGTCCTGTTAGTTCCCGCAGCAACCTTTGCCACGGCCATAAGCTCCGAGACGCAATCGTGCCTGAGATGCCACAATGGCCTGACACCCGGGATCGTGGCCGATTGGGAATCGAGCCGCCACTCGCGCACAACGCCGGAAGAGGCGCTGGCAAAGCCCGAGATACAGAGGACAATTTCAGCCGGGGAAGTCGACGAAAAACTACGGGGCAATGTCGTTGGCTGCTACGAATGCCATGGCCTGAACGCCGACAAGCACAAGGACAATTTCAGCCACTTCGGGTTCAGCATAAACATCGTCGTCTCGCCCAACGACTGCGCCATATGCCACCCGGTCGAGACCGAGCAGTACGCCGGCAGCAAAAAGGCAAACGCCATAGGGAACCTTGCCAAGAACCCCGTCTACCACGGCCTCGTAAATTCGATAATCGGCCCCAAGGAGGTCGAGGGAACCATGATAAAGGCCTCCGACCCCTCGGACTTTACCCGCCAGGACGCCTGCTTTGCATGCCACGGCACGGTGATAGAGGTAAAGGGGATGAAGACCGTGAAGGCCAAGATCAGCACAAAGGTGCCCGAGCTCACGAACTGGCCCAACCAGGGCGTGGGCAGGATCAACCCCGACGGCTCGATGGGCGCATGCACTTCCTGCCACGCAAGGCACGCCTTCAGCATCGAGGTGGCCAGGAAGCCCCACACCTGCGCGCAATGCCACCTGGAGCCCGACGTGCCGGCCTGGAACATATATGCCGCGAGCAAGCACGGCAACATCTACCTCTCGGACAACCACAAGTGGAACTTCGAGGCCGTGCCATGGAAGCTGGGCACGGATTTCAAGGCCCCCACATGCGCCACATGCCACGTCAGCCTCGTGACCACTCCCGACGGTGGAACAATTGCCGAGCGCACGCACGACTTTGGGGGCAGGCTCTGGGTGCGGCTCTTCGGCCTCATATACACCCATCCACAGCCCAAAAGCGGTGACACCTCGATTATAAGGAACGCCGACGGCCTCCCGCTTCCCACCACATTTCTCGGACTTCCGGCCTCGGAGTTTCTCATTGACCCCGACGAGCAGGCCCGAAGGAAGGGCCTCATGGAGGCCGTGTGCAAGGGCTGCCACAGCACCTACTGGGTGACACGGCACTTCGACAAGATGGACAACACCATCGAAGAGACCGACAAGATGACGTTGCAGGCCACGAAGCTTGTTACCTATGCCTGGGACAACGGCCTTGCCGACGCCTCGAACCCGTTTGACGAGGCAATCGAGCGCAAGTGGGTAAAGCAGTGGCTCTTCTACGGCAATAACGCACGGTACGCCTCTGCGATGACCGGGGCGCAGGACTACGTGGCGTTCAAGTACGGCTGGTGGGGCCTCACCACGAACCTCCAGGAGATGAAGGACAAAATAGATATGAAGAAGGCGCTAAAGGAGGAAAAAGAGGATTAGTTTATAATAATGGCCGGGGGGCAATAACTTGTCCCCCGGCCATCTGAATCCTTTCGTAACGGAGGCCACTTACCGGAGGCATGGACGTTATAGCTTTTCTGGGCAGCCCGCGCAAGGGGGGCAACACCGAGACCCTTTTAAATGAGGCCATACGCGGCACCGGCATGGACGTAAGGGTATTCGACCTCAACGGAATGGACATTCAGCCCTGCCAGGACTGCGGGGACTGCGAGGGCACGGGCGAGTGCACGATACAGGACGACATGCAGGAGGTGGCCTTAGCCATAAGGGCCGCCGACAGGATAATACTGGCAAGCCCCGTGTTCTTCTCGGGCGTAAGCGCCCAGACAAAGGCAATGATAGACCGCTGCCAGCAGTTCTGGTGCGAGAAATTCCTGCTCAAGAAGCCAATCCCCGCAGGGGAGTATGAGAGGCGAGGCCTTTTCCTCGTTGTCGGGGGAATGAAAACCCCCTCGGGGGTCGAATGCGCGGGAACCACGGCCAAGGCGTGGTTTCGCAGCATCAGCGTGCCCGAGCACAAGACACTGGCCTATACCGGGGTGGACGCAATGGGCGCAATTAAAAAACACCCCGCTGCCCTGGGCGAAGCGTTCGAGGCCGGCAGGGCCCTTATTCAACCTTGAAAGATTATTAAACCTTGAAGGAGGTCGTCATGCAAAAGCTTCCCCATCAGTACACGAGCATCAGGAAGAGGTTCACACCTTTTTACAATGCCCTGAATAAATTGGGAAAGGCCGCCCGGGATGCGGGGCCGCTAGATGAGAAGACCGGGCACCTCGTGCAGCTTGCGGCGGCGGCCGCCCTAAGGAGCGAGGGCGCGGTGCACTCGCACGCCAGGCGGGCCCTCGAGGCAGGGGCCACCCCGGAGGAGCTTCGCCATACGGTGCTCCTGCTTACGAGCACCATAGGCTTCCCCACGGCCTCGGCGGCCCTGAGCTGGGTAGACGACACCATAGAACCGGAAACGCACGAATAGTCGCTCCTCAGCCAGGCAAACTCCGAGAATCAATGTTTGTCGCATTCTCTCCCCGGGTCGCTTGACAACGCCCGGCGGGTGGTGTATTCTATCCCCGTTGACATACGGTAACCGTTTGCCGTCTGGAATGTGCCCCCTGCGGCAACAAGGCCCACGGCTTTTACAGCGGTTTTTCGAAAACGGCGCCGGATCGGGATGGGGGATGGAAAAACACTTTAATAAAAAATTCCTTTAGTTTAATATATAATTCGTTAAAGGAGGGCTCAGATGGCAAAGGCAAAACCAAGAGACTTAAAAGACATCAAAGAACTCGTCAGGAAACATGACGTGAAGTTCCTGAGGCTGTGGTTCTCCGACATCCACGGCACTCTGAAGGGCTTCGCGGTGCCCGTTGAGGAAATCGATACGGCCTTCAATGAAGGTATGGGTTTTGACGGCTCCTCCATTAAGGGGTTTGCGAGGATCGACGAAAGCGACATGATAGCAAAGCCCGACCCCTCGACCTTCGCGCTTCTGCCGTGGAGGCCGAAGGAGAAGGCGGTGGCGAGAGTCTTTTGTGATATTTACGAGCCCGACGGCACGCCCTACAAGGGGGACCCGAGATACGTGCTCAAGACAAACCTCGATCGGGCCAGGAAGAAGGGCTTCTCGTCATTTTACCTCGGCCCCGAACTGGAGTACTTCTACTTCAAGGATAATCGCGGCACCGAGACGCTCGACGAGGGCGGCTACTTCGACTACTCGATGGACGCCTCCGAGGACATCAGGCGCGAGACCATCCTCTCGCTCGAGCAGATGGGCATCAAGGTAGAGTACGCCCACCACGAGGTCGCCCCCTCGCAGCACGAAATAGACCTGCGGTACAAAGATGCCCTCGAGATGGCCGACACGGTGATTACCTACCGCACGGTAATAAAGGAGATTGCCCGGAAGCACGGGGTCTACGCCACTTTCATGCCAAAACCCCTGGAGGGGCAGAACGGAAGCGGCATGCACACCCACCAGTCGCTCTTTAAGGGCAATAAAAACGCCTTCTTCAACGCCAGGGACAAGCACTACCTCTCGGAGACGGCTAAGAAGTACACCGCGGGCCTGCTCAAGCACATAAGGGAAATAACCCTCGTGCTTAACCAGTGGGTCAACTCCTACAAGAGGCTCGTACCCGGCTACGAGGCCCCTGTCTACATCTGCTGGGCGATGAGGAACCGCTCTGCACTGGTGAGGGTGCCGCTTTACAAGCCAGGAAAGGAACAGGCCACGAGGATAGAGCTCCGCTCGCCCGACCCGGCGTGCAACCCTTACCTCGCATTCGCCGTGATGCTCAGCGCGGGCCTTACGGGCATCGAAAAAGGCTACAATATCCCGAAGCCCACGGAGATGGACGTCTACCACCTCAGCGAGGAAAAGCGCAAGAGTATGGGCATCGCACAGCTTCCCGGAAGCCTCATCGAGGCCATAGAGGTGGCCGAGAAGAGCAAGCTCCTGAAGGAGACCCTCGGCGAGCACATCTTCAACGAGCTCATAATGAGCAAGAAGGTCGAGTGGGACAACTACCGCACCAAGGTATTTCCCTACGAACTGGAGACCTACCTGCCGATACTGTAAGCAGAAGGGGGGACATTGTCCCCCCTTTTTGTATCCCCTGTTTTTTGTGTATTCCCCTTTAAAGAGCCGGAGCTCCCGGCTCTTTCTACATGAATTTCTTTACGGCCTCCTTAAACGGCACGAGTTCGGAGTAGTCCTTAAGTACGGACATCGCGGTGTTTTCGGTACTGATGCCGGCCTCCTCGAGGGCGGCTATGGGGTTGAGGCCCCCCACCACCACCATTCCCGCCTTGTCCATGCTCACCGGCATCTCGACCAGAGGCTGGTTGGGATTGCCCACAAGGAGTATGCCGCCTATGCCGATTGCATTGAGCCTATCCTGAAGCTCGAGGGCCTTGTCAACGCACACCACCGGGATCTCCCTGAAGCTTGCCAGTATGCTACCGGAGCCGCGCCTTACGGCATCGGCCACGGAGGTCATCCCGCTTTTTATGAACACGAGGTGAGGGTCGAGCGAGGAGCCCTCGTAGCTTATAACCGAGGCGAACCTGCTGGGCTCTCCCTTCTCTATCTGGAGTATCCCTCCGAACTTCGAGGCCACGGGCACCGAGGCCTTAAGGAATATGCCGTTTACCGTGACGCTGCAGACGGTGCCCACACCCACCATGCCGGCGGGCACCATCACCTCTGCAATGCTTTCGCCCCCGCGGGCAAGCACTACCCTGTCGCTCATCACATAGGGCGCTGAGAACACGGGCTTCATCACCTTGATGGCCGCCTTTGCCTCCTCCTCGTGGAAGCACGACACATTGAGGATCACATCGCCGCTTCCGCTTTCGAGGTCAAAGCCCGTCTGGTACGAAAGGGTCTCTATTTTGCTTATGATGAACCCTATGCGCTCCGAGACCCTGGCGTTCTTCAGCTCATCGAGGCCCTTCTCGGTAATCTTTCTTCCTTCCTTGCCGAAGACCTTCGTGAGTCCCCTTTCGTCCATTATCCTCATATGGTAGCGCACGGTCCTCTCCGTAAGCTCGACCCCATGGAGCTTGAGCTGCCTGGAGATCTCCCTCGATCCCAGAGGGCTTTCCTGGTGCCCTTCGAGGACCTTGAGTATGGAAACGACTGTTTTATCCATAGGTTGCACCCTTTAATTATATACCACCGGGGTATAAAATTTAATGCCCCGGAGGTATACGGTCTACCCTAAAAGTATCCTTTGGGCCTCTTCCACGTCCGATTCCATTACGTAGGGAATGCCAGTGACATCCGCGCACTCCCGGGTGAGCGAGACGAGGTCGTTCCTCTCCAGATGCTTTACCGCGAACTTTCTTGAGCCCGCCATCAGCTGCCTGAGCCCCACCTTGAGCCTGTCGCAGAACGTGTACATGCCTATGGCCCCCAGCGGTATCTTATTGAAGTCCTTGCCGTACTCCTCCCTGAGGGTTTCATAGGTTATGAATATACGCTCGGGCACGTCGCCATATTCCTTTACTGTCTTGGGGAGCGTATCTTCCTTTATCCAGGCCTCGATGTTCTTGCCGATAAAGGCGGGGATCATCAGGCCCCTGCCCATGCAGATGGCCTTTACGTACGGGGCGCCCAGCGCGAGTGCCTTGAATATGTGGTCCTCGAGCGAGAACCCGCCGGCCATCGCCAGGTCGGGCACGTATCTGCCCTTTGCCTTGAGCTGGCTTGCAAACCTGTATGTAAAAGCCTCAAGGTATATTGTCGGGATGCCCCACTCGTTCATCATCCGCCAGGGGCTCATGCCCGTGCCGCCGCCGGCGCCGTCTATGGTGAGGAAGTCTATCTTCGCGTCGGAACAGTAACGCAGGGCCCTCGCGAGGTCGGATATCCTGTAGGCCCCTGTCTTCAGAGATACTGTCTTGGCGCCCTCCTTGCGGTAGTGCTCTACGGTCTTCATGAAGGCATCGTAGTCCACCATGCCGAGCCTTGAGTGCCTTTCGAATTCCCTGAACTCCTCTTCCTTGAAAGCCTTTTGCACTATCTTGTTCGTAGGGTCGGGCAGGACAATATAGCCCCTGTCCTTCAGATCGAGCGCCCTTTCGAGGGTCTTGAGTTTTACCTCTCCCCCGATGTTCTTGGCGCCCTGCCCCCACTTGAGCTCGATGCACTCTACGCCGAGCTTGTCTATCGCATACTCCGCGGACCCGATGCTCGTGTCCTCGACGTTCTGCTGCAGCACTATCGCGCCGGACTTGCCCTGCCAGTTCTTGAAGCAGTCCACCCTTCTCTTAAGCTCCGGGGATTTTACTACCCTGCCCTTTTTGAACTCCGCCTTGGAGTCCATTCCCACGACGTTCTCTCCGATGACCACCATGATGCCGGATATGGCCGCTCCGATTGCGAGGCCGTCCCAGTTGTCCTTTGCCACGTCCGTGGAGCCGAGGGCGCCGGTGAATATGGGCAGGTCGAGCTTTATCTTGTTCTTGTTGCCCAGCGAGCTTGCCGTGGATACGGCAGGAAATATCGCCTTGTCCGAGTCCGCCTCGATGCCTACGGCGCCCACGCACGTGCCCTGGATGTTCAGGTGCGAATAGTCCACCGGATAAGGCTTTGTGGCGCCGGCCGTCGACTTGCCGTAGGGCGTCGGATAAAGGACCTCGCGCCCCCTGTAAGATGACTTTGCGATCTCGCACGGCCCGTGGCAACCGTCCAGGCATACCGAACATATGCCCGAGTACGGCGCCGGATCGGGGACCCTGTTTTTTGTCCCCGTTGCCGAGCTTGCATTTGGCTGTCCGCTATTCATGTTTCTACCTCCGTATTGAATTAAGGGGCAACGCCCCTGAACTTTTCACTCCGTTTACACGTCAATTCCTGTCCCTGGACCCGATTAATCAAACGCCTCTGTAACCACCCCCTCTATCTTCCATATAACGTTGTCCACCATATAAAAAGATTCTATGCGCTTGTACCGGTCTCGTATAGAAACTTATTTCCTGCTCACGGTTGGCAATCGGTTACCGTATGTCCATATACATTAAAGCCCTCCACGGTTTTTGTCAAGGGGTCTCGCCGGTGGCCCCGCGCCAGGGCAGGCAGGACCTCGGCCTAGCACATACACTCGGTGCTTACGCACTACGACGCGATGCCCGAGGTAAAGGACGTTATCCCGTACGCAAGGGTCAGGTCCGACTACTACGACCTGTGCCGCACCGAGGAGTTCAGGCCAGAGGCCGAGGCCAACGTCTGCATGTCGTGCGCCACCTGCCGCGACTGCAAGATGTGCGAGGCCACCTGCCCCTGCGGCGTCTGGGAAATGGTCGAGAACTACTAAGCTCCCACTACATTGTCCGGACTATAATCAATATTTCACGGCAAACAGAGGCAGCATAGCGACAGCTGAGAGGGCCAGCAGCCCTGTTTTACATTTTTTCGGGATTTGTGATATGGTTTAACCTTTAGAAGCGGCCCATGGGCCGCTATTGCAATATCCGGAGGCCTTTATGAAGAAGATAGTCCTTGCTTACTCGGGCGGGCTGGACACCTCCGTGGCCATCAAGTGGCTTAAGGAGGAGTACGGCTCCGAGGTCATAGCCTTCTGCGCCGACCTCGGACAACAGGAAGACCTCCGGGCAGTAAAGGCAAAGGCGCTTAAGACCGGGGCGTCGAAGGCCTATGTAGAGGACCTCAGGGAGGAGTTCGTAAAGGACTACGTATTTCCGATGCTCAGGGCCAATGCCGTTTACGAGGGCGGCTACCTGATGGGCACCTCTATTGCACGG
>DAOUWH010000054.1 GCA_030667205.1 Nitrospirota bacterium | reverse complement strand
TTATAGGTAGGACTTATCACCGAGTGTTGAAGCCCCCTGAAGGACATGTTTAATCCACTCGTTCAGGTTCCCCACCGGACATGTAAGACGCTCTCCCTTAAGGAATGTACATAGTCGGCTACGCGGACGAATTCGAACAGCCAGTCGTGGCCTTTGTGCCTGGAAGTAACCACAGCCTGATAATTCTATCACATTAAGTTTTAGGGAGGGGAGGGACTGAAGGGCATCCGGCACCGGCAGCCTTTCAGACGAATTTTGAGCTTCCGGGACTAACACTGGGGGGATTACAATGAATTAGGGCAGGTCAGTGCCGAGGTCAGACACGCGGTTTGACGTTTCTCGACCATACCCAGTTGACCACGCCTCTGAGTCCCGAGGCGTAGAGCGCCTTCTTGACGAGGTTCCTCGCCCGGGCCTTCAGGGCGTCAAAGTAGTAGCCGTGCTCGTTAAGCGCCCTGACCGTTTCGCTGAACGTCTGGTTGAAATTCCAGCCGCTTCTGCCCATGTCCCGCATGCAGGCTATCTTGAAGTCGAGGAACTTCGGCCTCGTCTGCTTTGTAACCCGCATGGCCCACTCGTAGTCCATCGCGGCACGGTAGTCTTTTCTGAAAAGCCCGGCGGTCTCGTAGACCTCGCGCCTGCAGAACACCGTGGGGTGGGGCATGTACATCTGCTGCCTGATGGCCGACGGGGTCTCGTCCCTGCCCCACTGCAGTATCACTTTTTCCGTCTCCGGGTCAATGTAGTCCATGATACCGTAGACCACCGTCGTCCGGTCGTCTCCGGCAAAGGCCTCTGCCACTCGCCTTACGACGGTCTCGTCATAATAGTAGTCGTCTGAATGGATGAGGCCTATGACGTCGCCCGTGGCCATCCCGATGCCCTTGTTCATGGCGTCAGAGATTCCCTCGTCGGGCTCCGAGACCCACCTTGTTATCCTGTCGGAGTACTTCCTTACGATATCGAGCGTGCCGTCGGTGGAGCCGCCGTCGACGATTATGTATTCGATATCGGGGTAGTCCTGCCCGAGCACGCTCTTAATCGTCTCTTCGAGATGGGCTTCGCTGTTGTAGGTTATGGTTATTATCGATACCTTTAACATCCTACGATTCCGTCCCTTATAAGAGACCTTCGAGCCTTTTTCTGAGTTCCGGGTAGTAAAGGTCGAAGCTCAGCCTCTCGTTAAAAAGCTTCCGGGCATCCAGGCTGAAGTCACTGTACTGGCGCTTTATAGCCATAAGCGCATCGGGCATTGCGCCGAAATCCTCGATGTTCAGGCCAAACCTGTATCCCTCGAGGTTCTCGCCGATGGAGTCCTGTCTTACCGATATAGTCGGTATGCCGCACTTCATATAGTAGGAGAACTTCCCTGAGGCGAGACCGATGGTCTCTATGTTCTTGCCCGCGGTAAGGGCAGAGTACGTAGGGTTATAAAGCACAAGGCCAATGTCGGCCGATGCCAGCATCTCGTGGTATTCGGCGTCCCCGAGGGGTTCCGTGGAGAATATTATATTTTCGGCATTCCCGCTCTCTATCAACCGCCTTACGGTGGTGTCCGGCCGGCTCCGGGTGTGTATGACGAGAACAAACTCCTCGGGCCAGTGCCGGGCGCTCTTGATAAGTTCCTCGGCGAACGTCCAGGTATGGAAGCTCCCGGTATGTATCACAATAGTCCTGCCCCCGGGTATTCGGAACTTCTCTCTGAGGAACTCCGTCTTTCGGACCTCGGGCCCGGCAGCGGGAGCAACGGGCATGTAGAACATCGGCGCATCCTTAAGGCCGTTTTCCTCTGCGAAGAGCCTGCCCCGGTGCGCGTCAGGAAGCACAAGGAGCGAGGCCGCCCGGCTTGCCTCGACCTCAAGGGCCTTTATCCTGATGTCGTTGAAAGTATGCGCCTCGTCCCTGAAAAATATCTCGAATGAAAAGTACGCAAACGGGATTCCTGTCCGCCGATGGTACCGGTGGGCCTCGACCGCCCCGTGGGGGTCTATGGCAAGGATAACGGTCTCGGAGGCGTACTGCCGTATTCGCTTAAGAGTCCGCCTCATCTGAAACGGATGCACAAGCCGGTTGAGCGTGTGGTACCCGGTGAACAGGAGCCCCCTGAAGTCAAAGCTCCTCAGGAGCGGTTCGGGGTAGTAATAATCATGAAACGCGACTTTGCGGCTGTCCGTCCGAAATGGAAGGAAATCGCCGTGCCCCGGCTGGTATATGTCCACCGGGACGCCGTCGGCCGCGAGCCTGCGGACGAGGTTCACGAGGGTCGGGTTTGTGGAGATGTCCGAGTTAGGTTCGAATATTACAGCTCTCATTGCGTGGGGCCGGCCTCCCGGCAACGGCTCATCGGGCCCCGGCCCGGGCGATAACGCTTATGTTCCAGGTCGAGGGCGAGGTCTCTCCGTCCGGCTCTCCGAAGGGGCATATGCTTATCGTCTGAAAACCGCCCGCTTCAAGCAAAAGCTCTATCTCCTCCGGGAAGAAAAACCGCATGACGTGTCTCTCGCGGGTCTCCTCGACGACACTGCCGCCCCTGGTGCGTCTGACGTGGAAGTTCACGTCCACGGTCTGCTCCATGAGGTTGAGCACAGGCTTCGTGGTGCGCGTTATAGCCCCATCGGCGTCGTCCAGGGTGAGCGTCTTGTCCAAAGGCCCCTCCGCAACCACTGCCGGGCCGAACCAGACGTCGAATATGAACAGGCCGCCGGGTTCAAGGTGTTCCCTAGCGGTCCTTATGGCGGCACTTACGTCGTCGTTGCCGGTCTGGTAGCCCATGACCGCGAACATCGCCACCACGGCATCGAACCTTTCGCCAAGCCTCACTTCGCGGATGTCGCCGAGCCTGTAGTCTATATCGAGCCCGCCTTCGGCGGCCTTGCGCCTTGCCGCATCAAGCATCGCCTCCGAGAGGTCAACGCCCGCGACGCGGTAACCGCGCCCGGCAAGCAAGGACGTATGGCCGCCCGTGCCGCAACCCAAGTCGAGGACAGACGCCACCGGCCTTTTGGAATACCTTTTGAAGACCGCCTCGAGGAAATCGCACTCGCCAGCGTAATCCTTCTCTCTGTAGAGAACGTCGTAGAAACTGGAGTATCCTTCCTTGAAAACTTCCAAATCAGCCCCGCCCCAGCACCTCGTGCACCCTGGCGCAGACCTCCGCTATCTGTTCGTCCGTAAGCGCGGTGCCGCTGGGCAGGTAAAGGCCTTGCCTTGAGATGCGCTCGGTTACAGGGTACGACTCGCCCTTGAATAGCCCCATCTCCTGGAGCGCGGGCTGCTCGTGCATGCCCCGGAAGAAGGGCCGGGTCTGCACACCGAGGGCATCGAGCCTTCGGGCAAGCTCCACGGCGTCCATGCCGGCCTCCTCGCCGACTACAAGGCCGTACATCCAGTAGACGTTCCTGGCCCAGGACTCCTCTACAGGGAGCATGATGTTGGGAACGTCGCCGAGTCTCTTCGTGTACTCTGCACCCACCTCGCGCTTTCTCTTTATCGTCTCGTCGACCCGCTCGGTCTGCGCAAGCCCCAGGGCGGCCTGCATGTTGGTCATGCGGAAGTTGAAGCCAAGGTTGTCGTGCTGAAAGCGCGCGCCCGGCTTGAAGCAGAGGTTCCTGAGCAAGCGAAGCCTTTCGGCCAGGGCGCCGTCGTCGGTTAGCACCATGCCGCCCTCGCCGGTAGTTACTATCTTGTTCGCGTAGAAGCTGAAGCAGCTCATGAGGCCGAAGCTCCCGGCGCGCCGCCAGACGGGGCTATCGGAGTCCCTGCCGGAGAGATACCCGGCCCCGTGGGCCTCGGCCGCGTCTTCTATAATGGCCAGGCCGTGCCGCCGGGCAAGCTCAAGCACGGGGTCCATGTCTACGGGGTGCCCGTAGATGTGGACCGGCATTATCGCTTTTGTGCGTGACGTGATCTTCTGTTCTATCTGCCCTGCGTCCATCGTCCATGTCCTGGGGTCGCAGTCTACGAGGACGGGCGTGCCGCCGCAGTACACAACGGCCTGCGCACAGGAGACGATGGTGAACGACGGCATGATGACCTCGTCCCCGGGCGAGAGGTCCAGAGCGGCCACCGCAGCCTGTAGCGCCACGGTCCCGTTCATGACGGCCACGCCGTGCTTGCGGCCGCAGTATGACGCCCAGGCGGCCTCGAACTCCCCGATGAAGCGCCCAGCCGAGGAGACCCAGCCCGTGCTTACGCACTCGGTTACATACTCAAGCTCGCGTTTGCCTATTAGCGGTTCGTTAACGGGAATCATTTGCCGCCCCCTTCGGGCTCGAACCTTTAGTTTTCCTTGTCGCCGAGGTAGGGTCCCTGATTTACCTCTATAATCTCGGTGGGCTCGATCATGTCTAACCCGTGGCCGCCCGAGGCAAGGAGGATGACGTCGCCGGCCTCTAGCGTGCGCGACTCAATAGGCCGCCGCTCTTCGTCGTAGAAGTCCACCCTCACCCTGCCGCTCTTTACGAAAAGCACTTCCTGGGTATGGAACACCTCGCGCTGCACCACGTTGTGCACGTGAGGCTGTATCGTGTAGCCCGCAGGGCGGTTCATGTAGGCCAGCTGCTGCGAGAAGTCCTCCGGCGTGAAGAACTTAATGCCGTCGCTCCTGAATTCCGCGCGGACGATGATGGCCAGCAGGTTTTCCTTATGAAGTATCTTCTCTATCATGTATGTTTGCCACTTGCCGGATATTACATCTAAGCCAAGAGGCTGTTGCCGGAAATTTTATAGAAAGAGTTTAACCTGCACGGTTAATCAACTTTTATCCTTCAACAGATCAGCGACTTTTCGCGAATATTCATCCTTGAAAAAATTATTCCCCATGATGTGGTCACAGGAATAGCAATGGGACAATGGAAGCTCGGATCTATTAATATGAATTTCTTGAGCATGGGTTCTAAACCATATGGCTTTCTCCGACATCCAGACATCATGAATGCTGTCGACATTTATATCCCCGTAAGTATATCCCGACCTGCAACACGGGAAAACCCGCCCGTCGGCAGAGATAACAAGAAACTCTTCTGTGACCGTGCAAGGATTGTTCGCATAGAACTTGCGTGTTGGAATGTCCCGCTCATCCGAAACCGACTTGCAATAAAGGACATAGGGCAAGATATCAATGTTGGCGCACAGCTTGAATTCCTTTATTGCCTTCTTGATTTCCGGCATATTCCTGACGAGGTCGGCGATTTGCTCTTCCGAGCAATTGTTCTCCCTATCGCGGCTATGTGTCCAGTCAGGATAAAACCACATACCGCTTGACGGGCGCAAAATGCTCCCGGCAAGCCTGACCATGTCAGGTATATGCGCGATATTATACGAGCCGATTACAAAGCTTAACGACATTTTATTGTTGCCATAACTGGAAGCGTTAAATTCTTTCAGCAGCCCTACGATTTCGGAGAAATAATCTTTTTTAATTCCTGAAAACGATTTGTGGCTTTCAGGGTCGCTTGCGTTTAATGAAACATTTACCGCGACCCCCATCTTGCTGAGCTTTATCAGAAAATCCATGCTCAGGCGACTTCCATTTGTAACCAGACTGGAACTAATCCCTTTTGCATGTGCTATTTCTATCATTTCCAGCAGATTTAGATTCTGGGACGGGTCGCCCTTTCCACAGAACTGGACATCTACCGGGCTGGGGTTGTTTGCTATGTCAGTTATCAATTTTTTATATACGTCCAGCTTCATTGTGCCTGGCTTGATCTGCGAAAAGATGTCTACCTCGTAGTTGTCCTCACCTGCAACAACGCTACCGCCATGTATCCAGCATGGGGCGCATTTAAAGTTGCATGCGTCCGATGGGGAAATCTGTATTATAGGTGGCAGGTCGGAAGCCTTTCTCCTGCTAAATATCCGGGATGAATTAAGCAGTAATGTCCGAATACGCCAGGGGATTAAAGGTTTCAACCTATCAAGTATCTTGCTCATGGTGAATTAATGACCTCCTTAAGCACCGAGAAGCTCACAACCCCATCTCCCCAGCCTTTTTCATCCACTGCCATGCGTGACCGACGATCACGCTTATGTCCTCATATCCGGGTTCCCAGCCAAGCGTCTGCCGCGCGTGCGTGCTGTCGGACACCAGCACCGGTGGGTCGCCGGGCCTCCTTTGGCCCTGCCGCACCGGGATGTCACTGGAAGTAACGCTCCTTGCGACATCTATGACCTCGCGCACGGAGTGGCCCCGGTTTCCTCCGAGGTTGAACGTCCCGCTCTTGCCAGCCGTCATCAGGTAGTCCAGGGCAAGCAGGTGCGCCACTGCAAGGTCTGACACGTGTATGTAGTCCCTCACACATGTGCCGTCGGGGGTATCGTAGTCGGCGCCGAATATCTCGATAAACTCCCTCCTGCCGGCGGCAGCTTCAAGCACAAGGGGTATCAGGTGGGTCTCGGGGTCGTGCATCTCTCCGGTATCAAGCCCGGGGTCGGCACCGGCGGCGTTAAAATACCTCAGTGCGATACAGTTCAGGCCGTAAGCCGACTCGTACCACTTGAGCGTCTCCTCGATGAAGTGCTTGGTAAGACCGTACGGATTTATCGGTTTTTTCGGTTCGTCCTCCGTTATCGGTATGCTGCCCGGTATTCCGTACACCGCGCATGTCGAGGAGAAAATAAGGGTGCGCACACCGCATTCGAGCATCGCATCCAGAAGTTTTAAAGTGTTTACGTAGTTGTTGTTGAAGTACTTCGTGGGGTTTTCTATCGACTCGCCCACATAGGCGTTTGCCGCAAAATGCACCACAGCCTCTATCCGCTCCTTCGATAGGATATCCTTCAGTTTGGCTCCGTCGGCAAGGTCGGCATCGTAGAAATCCTCCGCAAGGACCGCCCATCGGTGGCCGGTGCTGAGGTTATCGAGGACTACGGGGCGGTGGCCCGCGCCGATGGCGGCCTTCACGAAGTGGCTACCTATGTAGCCTGCGCCTCCTGTAACGAGTATGTTCATTGTAATAGCAGGACGCTTACCTAAACAGCTCCCTGAAGTAGGCGATGGTGTTCATATGCCAGGGAATTAAAGGTTTCAATCTATCAAGTATCTTGCTCATGGTCAATTCAGGATCTCCTTTGTTGTCTCCTCACTGCCATAGCTCCGGCACCCAGAGCGAATGATAATGGTACGCAGGGTTTCATTATGAAAAATCTTCTCTATCAGGGAGCGGTTGCCCGTTGCCTGATATTATATCTAAGCCGGAGGGCGATTGCCGGAATATCTTCTGTGAAGAGCACTGTTTGACGATTCATTGAGGCTTATGTACCTCTTGCCCATGCTCTCGCCGAGGCTGATGATCTTCTCGGCATCACGCTCTTGCGTGACCGCATAATTTACGTAGTCCATGTTCCTGAAGAACCCCGGGTATGCCTCCTGGTGAAAGGGTTTTAAGTCCTCGTAGTTCACGCTTTCGGTAGAGCGCCAGAAGTGACTATCTGACGCCTTCCTGCCGTCAAAACCCAGCAGGTAAACGCTGTTGCTTAAGGAAGAGGCAAGGGGCAGCAGAAGCTGGTTAAGTACGTTATGGAGGGTCTTGACCTCGAAACGTTCCTTAAGCCGCAGGTTTATCGAACTTGACGTATAGGGTACGGGCACGGCGAATTCCTCAAGGCCCTTGTGATGGTAGACGAAGTTGGTGCAGAACCATTCGGGCAGCATGAACAGGCACTTCCACCTCGCAAGGAACTCGCCGAGGTCTTCCCTGAAACGGCAGGAGTACCTTGAGAGCCCGAAGTGGTATATGCCGTCCGCGGCGACCATGAAGTGCGGTCTTATGTGCTCCATCAGCCGTCTGTTCTTTATCATCGTATTACAGACTATGCGGTAGCCGTCTGAGAAATCATAGTCATAAGCGGTCTCTACTGACGGGCCAGTGCCGAAGACATAGGATTTATCGAGCTGCGGGAGCGAATCCACGTAGGAGGAGAACCGCTTGTGGGCTGCTATGCGCTGGGCCGCGAGTTCGTCTCCGTCCTGAAGTGTGCTGCGGAAGACTGCGTACTCGGAGCCTCCCCAAGTGCTCTGCCTGTCCACCGTCGTGAACCTGCCAAGGCGTGCCACAAGCCCTACAATTGCACCCGTAAGCCCGGAGCAGACAAATGACCGGGCTGGCCGGTGCTCCCGCAGCATCGCAAGAAGCCCCGAGTCGCCCTCCGTCTCGCGGACCTCCACTTCGGCCGGCTCGCCCCACGGACACTGCCCGAAGTACGAGGGCATCGGGGGAGGGCCCTCGGAGTCGAAGCGCCCCTTGATCTCGGGCGAAACGAACAGGAGCGCCTCGTAATCGTCGCCTGAAGGCAAAAAATACCTAGCCGAGTGGAAGTGGTAAGCGAACTCGGCGGGGTCATCGAAGACCGGGTAGTAAAGCAGGGTGGTCTTCCGCCCCTTTCTGCGGGGCGAGAAAAAAAACGCGCCCAGGCCCTCGGATACCGGCCTGCGAAGTATTTCAGAAATTTTCTTCATTATGTCTTTGGTGCCAACTGTTTCGTCAACGAGCCAAAAGTGTCCTGATGGGAGAGGCGATGCGCGATAATGCCTTTCTGAGCCTGAACTTAAGGATGTCCTTTCGACGCTTTCTAAGTTTATCCTCGCTCATTCGGTAGCCCTTGTA
>DAOUWH010000230.1 GCA_030667205.1 Nitrospirota bacterium | reverse complement strand
TTTACCCGCCCGGGGAACTGCAAGGCAATGATGGGTTTTTTTCAGACCTCGCAGGTCTGGTGGAGCACCTCTGCCCTGGCGCGGCGGGGTTTCTCGTGGAGATGCATGAGGCCTTCGGCCGCTGCGACGCCGAGGAGCTTGCAGTGGATTACGCGAAGCTCTTTGTCGGCCCGTTCGAGCTTAAGGCCCCTCCTTACGGCTCCGTCTACCTGGACGGGGAACGCCGGGTGATGGGGGATTCGACCCTGCGTGTAATAAGCATGTACCAGGAGGCGGGCCTCTCAATCGACGAGGGGTTCAGGGAAGTGCCGGACCACATAGCCGCGGAGCTTGAGTGCATGCATTACCTGGCCTCGAAGGCGGCGGAGGAGTTGGAGGGTTCCGCCCCCGGAAATGAATTCACATTCGTTAGTGCGCAGAAAAGGTTCATGGACGAACTGCTCGGCCCCTGGGTCCCCGCCTTCTGCGAGCTCATTAAAAGGGAGTCCTCAAGCGCTTTTTACAGGGCCCTTGCCGGTTCTCTGGGGGCGTTTATCCGCTGCGACTGCGAATACCTTGGCCTGGAACGAAGAGACCATGCGTGAAATGGATTTTAATACGCTCCTTGAGGAGTCCGTTAAAGCGCACGGGCACCTCTGCCCGGGGCAGGTCCTGGGCGTGAGGATGTCCATGCTCGGCCTCAAGGAGGCGGGCATAGACGACCCCAGGGGCGCCGACAGGAAAGACACAATCGTATTCGTCGAGATGGACCGCTGCGCCTCCGATGCCGTCCAATCGGTCACCGGCACGAGCCTTGGCAGGAGGACCTTAAAATTCATGGACTACGGGAAGATGGCCGCCACGTTCCTTAACCTCGGTACGGGGAAGGCGGTGCGCGTCTACGCAAAGGAAGAATCAAGAGAAAGGGCAAAAGAGCACTTCCCCGACATTGAAGACAAGTATAAAGCGCAGGTCGAGGCCTACAAGGTAATGCCCGACCATGAGCTTTTCGACGTGATGGAAGTGGACGTGGAGTTAAAAGACGAGGACATGCCCTGAAGGCCCTTAAGAAGGGTCCGGTGCGACCGCTGCTGGGAATACGTTCAGGACATGAGGGAGATTTACAGGGAAGGCACGGTGTCTTGCAGGTCCTGCGAGGGAGACAGCTACTACAGGATTAAAAAGGGAGCTTTTGCCGGCAAGTGATTCTTTTTTATTAACCGGCGTTATGCAAAAAAGTCATAACGGGTGGCATTGGCACTTTTAAATACGAATTTGGAAGGTGGTTGAAGAAGAATCCGCCATTCCTGCTTCCGCAGGAATGGCGGCTATGAAAGCATGCAGGTCAGGTCCAAGATATGGGTGGAGGTCGGAGGCGAGCCGGTGTTCGGCAGGGGAAGGCGTTTCCTGCTTGAGGCCATAGACAAGCATGGCTCGATAACCCGGGCCGCGCGAGAGATAAACATCTCCTACAGGAGGGCGTGGAGCTACATAAATGCCATGGAAGAGAGGCTCGGCATCGGGCTCGTTGAACGCCATACGGGAGGAAAAAACGGGGGAGGCGCTGTCCTCACCGACGAGGCCCGCAGGTTTCTTGAGAAATACGCGTTGCTCGAAGAGGGTGTAAGGGAGTTGGTGGACGAGAAGTTTAAAAACATTTTCACAGGAGAGCGCGATGTGTGACAGCAGGCATGACAGTAACGGCATTAAAAAAATTCCTGTCGATGAGGCAGTGGGGACGGTGCTGGCGCATGACATTACCGAGATAAGGCCGGGCGATTTCAAGGGCAGGGCGTTCAAGAAAGGCCACGTCATTAAAAAAGAGGACATATGCCGCCTCCTGAGGCTGGGAAAGGAAAAGCTCTATGTGCTTGAGCTCATGGAGGACGAAGTGCATGAGGACGAGGCCGCCCATAAGATGGCGAAGGCACTGATGGGCCCTGGCATAGCCCCGGGCGGCGAGCCCAAAGAGGGCAGGGTCAACCTCGTGGCCTCAGGAGGCGGGCTCTTAAAGGTGAATCAAGACGCACTGTTTGCGTTTAATATGCTCGGAGAGGTGATGTGCGCGACCCTCCATGATAACACCGTCGTAAAGGCGGGGCAGGTCGTTGCAGGCACAAGGGCCATCCCGCTTACGCTGAAAAGAAAGACCCTCGATGCGGCGGTCTCCATAGCCCAGGGCGCCGCCGGCGTCCTGGAGGTCAAAGAGATGAGAAGGCCGCGTGTGGGGGTCGTCATAACCGGAGGCGAGGTATACCACGGGAGAGTGAAAGACGCCTTCGCGCCCGTAATCAGGCGGAAAATAGCGGAGTTCGGGGGCGAGGTCGTGGGCCTTTCGTATGCGCCCGACGACGAGGCCTTCATAGAGCAGAGGCTTAAGGCCCTTCTGGATTTGGGGGCCGACCTGCTCATTACCACAGGGGGCATGTCGGTGGACCCCGACGACGTGACCCGCTTTGCGATAAGAAGGCTCGGGGCAACCGATCTGACATACGGCTCGGCAGTCCTTCCGGGGGCGATGTTTCTTATTGCATACCTGAACAACCGGCCCGAGGCAGTCCCTGTACTGGGAATCCCCGCCTGCGGGATGTATGCCAGGAACACGGTGCTCGACCTGGTGCTGCCGCGAGTGCTTGCCCGAGAGAGAATCGGAAGAAGGGAGCTCGCGGAGTTGGGCCACGGGGGGCTGTGCCTTCAGTGCGATGAGTGCAGGTACCCGGCATGCCCGTTCGGGAAGACCTGAGGCGGGAAATGTGATATTATTAAGATATCCATGGGCAAAGCGAGGAACAGAAAGCATCCTCCAAGGGACTCCTTCCGCCGGCAGATAGACTACCTCAGGGTCTCGATAACCGACCGT
>DAOUWH010000180.1 GCA_030667205.1 Nitrospirota bacterium | reverse complement strand
TTCGAGCACGTCTTTTAGCATCTCGGCCTCAATGGGGTCGTAGGTAACGAAGACCTCTTCGAAGTCGCCCTCCCGGCTGGTAAGTTCGAGGAACCTATCGAGCCATGCCCTGATGCGCTCTTTCAGGGATTGCGCGTTCATCGTTCTTTTAAAATGTTCCTCGAGGGGCAGAGGTCGAAGAGCACGCACCCGGCGTGCTTTGGCTTCCTGGCGATGCAGACCTCTCTTCCGTGAAATATAAGCAGGTGCGAGAGGTTGCTCCATTCTTTCCGTGGCGTAATCGCCATGAGGTCCTGCTCGATCTTTTTAGGGTCGCTATGTTTGGTGAGGCCGAGCCTCCCCGAGAGGCGCTTTACGTGCGTGTCCACGGCGATGCCCTCGTTTATGCCGAAGGCGTTAGAGAGGATGATGTTTGCCGTCTTCCTTGCCACGCCGGGAAGGGTTACGAGTTCCTCCATGGTCTTTGGCACCCTGCCGCCGAACTCATCGAGTATCATGCGCGCGGAGTTCTGGATATTGCGGGCCTTGTTCCTGTAGAAGTTGATGGAGGAGACGTCTTTTTCGAACTCTCCGGGCCGGGCCTCTGCGTAGTCCCTGATGGTCCTGTATTTTTTAAAAAGCTTTTCCGTGACCCTGTTTACGTGCACGTCGGTTGCCTGCGCAGAGAGCACGGTGGCGGCGAGCAGCTCAAACGGCGTTCTGGCACTGAGGGCGGTCTTCGGCTCCGGGTACTTCTTCTTGAGGAGCCGCAGGATGGTTTTGACCTTTTTCTTGGCGTCCATTTCCGCTACGGAGCCAGTAAAAACTCCATGAGGGCCTTCTGGGCGTGCAGGCGGTTTTCCGCCTGGTCGAAGACCACGCTCCTCGGGCCGTCCAGGATTTCACCGGTAATCTCCTCGCCCCTGTGCGCGGGGAGGCAGTGCATTACGATGGCCTCGGGTTTCGCGCATGCCAGGAGGGCGTCGTTGACCTGGTAGTTTTCGAACTTCTTCTTTCGGGCGTCGGACTCCTCTTCCTGCCCCATGCTCACCCATACGTCTGTGTATACGGCGTCGGCCCTGCCCGCGGCCTCGCGAGGGTCGCGGAGTATGATTATATCGCTTTCGGCCTCTGCCCTTGCCCTCTCCAGCACGTCGGGGTCGGGCTCGTAGCCCTCCGGGCATGCGATGTTGAGGTTCATCTGCATCCTCGATGCGGCCTCAACGAGAGAGTTGGCCACGTTGTTTCCGTCTCCGATATAGGCAATCCGCGCCCCCTTTAAAGAGCCCCGCTTCTCCTGCACCGTAAGGAGGTCTCCGAGGGCCTGGCATGGGTGGTGGAGGTCCGTAAGGGCGTTTATCACCGGCACCGTGGAGCTCCGGGCAAACTGCTCCAGCCGTTCGTGCTCGAACGTCCTGATGGCCACGGCGCTGAGGTATCTCGAAAGTGTCTTGGCCGTGTCCTCTATGGTCTCGCCGCGGCCAAGCTGTATCTCCCTTGCGCTGAGGTAAACGGGCTGCCCCCCGAGCTGGTATATGCCGGTCTCGAAAGACACCCTCGTCCTGGTGGAGGCCTTCTCGAAGATAAGGCCGATGCTTTTACCGATTAGCGGGCACCGGGAGGCGTCGGCCCCTGCCTTCAGTTCCGAGGCGCGCTTTACGATGTGGCTTATCTCCTCCGCGGACAGGTCCCAGAGAGTCAAAAAATCCCTTTTCACGGAATCCTCCTTACAGGTAGCAGACCTTTTCTTACGAGAGCCTTTCGAATACCTCTTCGAGTATCCCGGCCATTTTGTCGATGTCCTCTTCCTCCACGATGAGCGGCGGCATGAACCTCAGGACGTTTCCTGCGGCGCAATTAATCAGCAGCCCCCGTTCCATGCACGCGGTAACTATCGGGGAGCACTCCCTCGTTATCTCGAGGCCGACCAGCAGGCCAATGCCCCGGGCGTCGACTATTATGCTGTGGAACTCCTTCTTGAGATACTCAAGTTTCTTCATCAGGTAATCGCCCATCCTGTGGCACTGGTCCAGCAGGATGCCGTCCTCCAGCACGGTCTCCACCGTCGCCAGCGCCGCGGCGCAAGCCAGCGGATTGCCGCCGAATGTAGAGCCGTGGTCGCCGGGGCCGAATGCGCGGGCTACTTCGTCCGTTGCCAGCGTTACCCCCATGGGCATGCCGTTTCCTATGCCCTTTGCCACGGCCATGATGTCCGGTGCGATGCCGGAGTGCTCGTAGGCAAAGAGTTTTCCGGTGCGGCCCATCCCGGTCTGCACCTCATCGAGTATCAGCAGGATGCCGTGCCCGTCGCATATCTTGCGCACCTCTTTGAGGTAGTCGGGGGAGGGCACCCTTACGCCGGCCTCGCCCTGTATGGGCTCGAGCATTACGGCGCACGTGTGCTGGTTGATGGCGGCCTCGATGGCCTTGGGGTCGTTGTACCGGACGAGGCGGAACCCCGGAAGCATGGGCTCGAACCCCTTGTGGAACTTCTCCTGCCCCGTTGCCGAGAGCGCCCCCATCGTGCGGCCGTGAAAAGACTGCAAGGCCGTGATTATCTCGAACCGCTCCGGCCCGATGTGTTCCTTTGCGTACTTCCTCGTGAGCTTTATCGCGGCCTCCACCGCCTCGGCGCCGGAGTTTACAAAGAACGCCTTCTGCGCGAAAGAGTTTTCAACGAGGAGCTTTCCGAGCTTTATCTGCTGCTCGATGTGATAGAAGTTCGAGATGTGCATCAGCCGCTGGGCCTGCTTCTGGATGGCCATGACGACCTTCGGATGGCAGTGCCCCAGCACGTTTACGGCGACGCCGCCCACGAAGTCCAGGTACTCCTTGCCCTCCGAACTCCACACGCTCATGCCCCGCCCCTTCCTCAGGAGAAGGGGAAAGCGGTTGTAGGTGTTCATTAAATACGAGCTTGAGCCCTCTATAGCCTGCTTGATTGCCATACGCTGATAATATACAAAATATGCGATAAAATCAAACACAAACCCGGCCCGTAATATTCCGCCAAAGCGCCGCATTGCAACTAATGCGAGCATATGGTATGGTTATTAATGCGCCTCAGAGTTGCAATGCAGATAGTGCTGGCACTCGCGGTGCTCCTTGCCTTCGAGGGCACTCTCAAGAGGGTCAAGGACGGCGACACCTTAGTAGTGGCAAACGACAGCGGCAACTCGATTGTTTGCAGGCTCTATGCCATAGACGCGCCAGAAAAGAAACAACCCTTCGGAACGGAGGCCACCGGGGCCTTAAAGCATATCCTCGATGGCGGGACCTTCAGGGTAAACCTCACGGGCGACACGTCTTACGGAAGGCAGATATGCGTACTCGAAAAGGAAGGGACCAACGTAAACGTGGCGATGGTAAGGCTGGGGATGGCGTGGGTCTCAAGGCCTTACATTAAGACCCCGGACGATGAGCTTCTGTACCTCGGGGCCGAGGGCGAGGCGCGCAAGAGCAGGCGCGGCCTCTGGGAGCAGTCCGGGCCTGTCCCTCCCTGGGAGTATCGAGGGCAGAAGAGGGCCACCCCCGCCACTTTCAGGTAGCACGTCGTTGGGTTCAGAGCAGGCGAGGTGCTATCACTGGTGATTGTTTCTGATATAATATCCCAGAATTCGTGAAGCTGATATTAATGGATTGAGGAAAAAACCATGTCAGGCAGCGCGGCAACAGGCATCAGTACCCGCTTAAGGCACCTCGGGTTTCTGATTATAATCACCGGCGTAATCGGCGGCCCGGTGTTGGGCGGGTGGCTGAGTTTCAGGGGGGATATCGTTGAGGTGCTTCGCAGGCTGAAGATGAGCCTGCCGGGCGTGGGATGGCTGGTGCTTAAATATAGCCTCTCGATCGCTGTTGGGATTTTATTCGTGACAATATGCGTGGCGATAGGGTTTGTGCTGTTGTCATGGGGATGCCGGGAGCAGGCGCCCCCCGGAAGAAACTTCGGTTAGAAAAAGATACATTCCATATTTTTTGACACTTCATTCAGTTTAAAGCTTTCACGCCCTATAGAAGTAGCC
>DAOUWH010000057.1 GCA_030667205.1 Nitrospirota bacterium | reverse complement strand
CGGGATTTAAATAAAAAAAAGGGGAAGACAAAAACCTTCCCCCCTTCGGTCAACCCGCGTTTTGAGGACTTACTCGATGTCGAGCTTGTCTTTCATCTGTTTCCTCAGCCTCAGCCTCACGAGCCAGAAGGACGACGATTAAGTTTCTCCGCATACTCAGCACAGTTATGACCCGCCGTCGATGTCGAGCACCGTTCCTGTTACAAATCTGTTGTCGAGGAGGAAAAGCACGGCCTCGGCTATCTCCTCGGGCCTGCCCATGCGCTTGACCGGCAGGCACAGGGACATCTGGTTAAAAAACTCCTGTTTTTCCTCGGGCGTCATCCAGTCATAGGCAGGGGTATCGACGGGGCCGGGTGAGACCACGTTTACGCGCAGGGGGACAAGCTCTCTGGCCATCGAATAGGCCATGGCCTTGATGGCGGCATTTACCGCGGCCACTCCGGAGGCGCCCGGGACCGCGGTGTGAGAGACCGCACCGGCGAAGAATACTATTGAGCTGTCCCTCCTCAGGTGCGGAAGTGCATGCTTTGCGCAGTAGAAGTGTCCCCAGAACTTTCCATCAAACGCCTTCCTGAACGCCCCGGAATCAAGCTCCCGGAAGGTTCCCCAGGCCTGCACCCCGGAGGCGGCAACTACCAGGTGGTCTATCTTGCCAAAGGTGGTAAAGAACTCGCGGACCGCCTCTTCGTCGGTGAAGTCCAGGCTGTATGTATCCACATCGCCGGGGATGTGCTCCCTGGCCGAATCGAGCTTGTCCTGAGACTTGCCCGCAATCACCACCCTTGAGCCCGCCTCTACGAGCGCCTTGGCGGTGGCAAGCCCCATCCCGGAGCTTCCGCCCACCACGATAATCCTCTGGTCCTCTAAAGACATCGCACCTCCGGATTTATTCAAATCATACCACCTGAATTTGAGGTGTCAAGGACGATTTTTTTAAATACTTTGCAGCCGTGGTATGGTGGGCCGAAAGGCCTCTGGCATGTCTATCTGGCAGACTGATTATTTCCCGGATTCGTCCAGTTTCCTGATGAATTTTTCCTTATCGGACTCCTTGTCGAACCTGTCCTTGCACATGTGCGAGCAGAAATAATAGGTCTTGCCCTTATAGGTGCTGGTGGCGATGGGCTTGTCCTCATCGACATACATCAGGCATACGGGGTCTTTTGTCAACCTTTTTTTCTCCACTACCCATCCTCCCAATTAAAAGTCTCCTTCTAAAAGCCTTATCACATTCCGGCCCTTCGGTCAATCGAAACACAACGGGGGTAACCCATTCCGTGATAGAATATCTGGAAAATGCCAAGAGCTGCAATCATAATCCTTGACGGCGTTGGCGCGGGCGAGATGCCCGACGCCGCCAGCTACGGCGACGAGGGGAGCAACACCCTGAAAAACCTCGCAAGGGCCGTGGGAGGGCTCGACCTGCCCACGCTTGAGGGCATGGGCCTGGGGAATATTATTGAAATAGAGGGTGTGCCCCGGAAAGAAAAACCAGTGGCTTCGTGGGGGAGGATGGCGGAGCGCTCAGCAGGCAAGGACACCATCACGGGCCACTGGGAGATGACGGGCATCATTAGCGAAAAGCCCTTCCCCACCTACCCCAATGGCTTCCCGCCGGAAATTATCGAAAAATTCGAACGGAGAATCGGCAGGAGCGTGCTGTGGAACAAGCCCGCCTCGGGCACCGAGATAATAAGAGAACTCGGCGAGGAGCACATGCGCACCGGACAGCCCATCGTCTACACCTCCGCCGACAGCGTCTTTCAGATAGCGGCCCACGAAGACATCATCAGCGTGGAGGAACTCTACAGGATGTGCAAGGCCGCAAGGGAAATCCTTACCCCCCCGCACAACGTCTGCAGGGTCATAGCAAGGCCCTTCGTGGGGCCGCCCTTTGTAAGGACCTACCTGAGGAAGGACTTCGCCCTCACCCCGCCCGAAGACACGGTGCTGGACATGCTCTGCAAAAACGGCATAGAGGTATGGTCCGTGGGCAAGGTCTGCGACATGTACGGCAAAAGGGGGTTTACGCGCTGCATTAAAAGCGCGGGCAACGCCGACGGAATGGAAAAACTGAGCGAGGTCCTTACGGAGTTTTTAAACGGGCTTATCTTTATAAACCTCGTTGACTTCGACACCCTCTACGGCCACAGAAACAACACCGAGGGGTTTTCATCGGCCCTTGAGGCCTTTGACACGTGGCTTGCCACTTTTATCCCAAAACTCGGGGAGGAAGATTTCCTTTTCATTACTGCCGACCACGGCTGCGACCCCACTACCCCGAGCACCGACCACTCAAGGGAATACGTGCCCGTACTTTTTTACAATAATAAACTCCAACCTAAGGACCTGGGTCTCAGAGAGACATTCATGGACCTCGGGGTCACCGTAGCGGAGATCTTTCAGATTAAAGGATTTAAGAAGGGGAAGAGTTTTTTGGGGACGTCTTAAGCGGCCTCGAAAGGGTGTACTCCACATGCGAGTCGAGCATCGCCGACAGCTCCGCCACCATTGCAGGGGACGCCTTTACCCTTGAGACCTTCGAAAGGTCCCACGTAAGAAGCGTCTCATAGAGCTTAATGCTCCCCTGCGAAAGTGGCCTGACGCCCGCCCGCTCCGCCGCATTCAATTTGCCGGTGCACGCCTCACAGATAATCGAGCCGTGGGAGACGTAAAACTTCCGGCCCGCCCCGCCGCACCGGGCGCAGCCCTTGAGCCTCGGGGAGTAGCCCGCAAGCGAGAGCAGCCTTATCCTGTATACGAGGACGTTGCGGTCGCTGCAGTCGCGCTCCATCATCCGCATCACATCAAGGAGCAATTTGAAGGCCCCGGGGTTGGACTCGCCCTCGGGGAGGAAGTTAATCGTAAGCTCGAGCATGCCCGATAGCCTCACGTAACAGGCGTAGTCTTCCCTGAGCGATTGAAACGGCCTGATTATGTCTGACTGTGTGATGCGGGGAAGCGCGGCGTCCTCCTTGCCCCTTAAAGATATCCTCGCGTAAGTGAGCGGCTCAAGAGAGCTTCCGAAACGGCTTTTAATCTTTCGTGGGCTCTTGGCAAACCCCTTTCTGAGGCCGTAATCAGGCGTGAGGTAGGTGACAATGAGGTCTGCCTCGCCATACGGGAAATTTTTAAGGACAATGCCCTCGGTTCTTCTAAGCACGGCCATTTAAAACGCTCCGGTGGGATAGTTTTACAGGCATAATAACCGGATAGGGGAAGGACAGGGGCAGGGACGCGCCCCCTACATGATATTGCCGAAGTCCTCGGGCCTGAGGTTTTTAAGCCACTCCTCAAGCTCGTCGGTGTTCTTGCGCTTCAGGACTTCCTCTTCGACAAATATCGGGGCGTTGGCCCTGAGCGCCACCGCCACGGCGTCGGAGGGCCTTGAGTCCACGGGCATCTCCGTTTTGCCGTCGGTCAGGTATATCAGGGCGTAGTAGGTGTTGTCCAGTATCTGGGTCACGACGATCCTCGTGACCTTCACATTCAGGGACTCCATGACGTTCTTTACGAGGTCGTGAGTAAGGGGCCGGGGGGTGGCTACCTTCCCCAGCGCAAGCGCTATGGCGTCGGCCTCTGGCTTGCCAATCCATATGGGCAGGGTCTCGGAGCCGTCTGTGTCCTTAAGGAGAAGGATGTACATGTTGCTTCGGGGGTCGAACAGAAGCCCCTCTACTTTCATCTTCACCTGCATATCACTCAAAACCCAGTTCCATTAATGCCGCCCTGTCGTCGCGCCAGTGTTTTTTTACCTTTACCCACAGCTCAAGAAATACTTTTGTTCCGAGAAGCCTCTCGACATCCGCTCTCGCCCTTGTGCCCACGGACTTGAGGGTGGAACCTTTGCTACCTATTATAATACCTTTTTGGCTGTCTTTTTCAACATAAATATTGGCGTTTATTAAAACCGCGCCAGTTTTTTTCTCCTCCCATCCCATTATCTCGACCGCAACCGAATGGGGAATCTCCTCTGAAGTGGCCTCCATGAGCTTCTCCCTTATTATCTCGGCCACCATGAACCTCTCGAGCCTGTCCGTGACGAGTTCGTCGGGATAGTACTTGGGCCCGGGCTCAAGAAATCTTAATAGTTCCTTGAGGACACTGTCCAACCCGTCGCCCTTCAGCGCAGATATGGGGATGATCTCCTCAAAGGGGTAGAGTCCCCTGTAGGCCTCTATCACGGGAAGCAGCTCAGGCTTTTTCACCTTGTCAGTCTTGTTGATGAGGAGAAGCACGGGCTTTTTAAGTTTCTCAAAAATCTTTATTATCGAAGTTTCGCCCTTCGAGGGCGGCTTCGGCTCGACCATGTAGAGCACTACGTCCACGTCCTTTATGGCCCTTCTGGCCTCCCTTACCATCGTCGCGCCGAGGCCGTGCTTCGGGCGGTGGATGCCGGGGGTGTCCACGAATATAACCTGGGCGTCGCCCATGGTCTTTATGCCGATTATCCTGTTCCGGGTGGTCTGGGGCTTTGCGGTCACGATGGAGACCTTAGCCCCAAGCACCGCGTTAAGGAACGTGGACTTGCCTACGTTTGGCCTGCCGGTTATAGAGACAAAACCCGACCGGAAGGTGGCACTGCCCCCCTTTTTATCCGAAATTGGAGTCATCTCAGTGAAAAATAACGCACAGGCCTACGATATCTTCCCGAGGGCCTGGTTAATCCTCTCGACCGCCTTTTTGATGTCCTCTATGCTCGTTGCGTAGGATATCCTGATGAAGTCGTCGTCTCCAAACGCGTCGCCGGGCACAAGCGCCACCTTAGCCTCGTCCAGAAGGTACAGCGCAAGCTCCGAGGAAGACCTCACTTTCCCGCCGTAGACCCCCGAGGTGTTGGGGAATGCATAAAACGCCCCGTTGGGCATAACACAGCTTAGCGAGGGCATGGAGTTAAGCTCCCCGACGAGATATTTTCTGCGCTTGTCGAATTCGGTCAACATCGTCTGCAGAAAATCCTGGGGGCCGGTAAGGGCCTCAACCGCGGCGGCCTGCGCAATGGAAGTGGGGTTAGAGGTAGACTGGCTCTGCACCTTTGTCATGGCCTTGACGACATCGGCGGGGCCTCCCACATAACCGATTCTCCAGCCGGTCATGGCGTGGGACTTCGAAAGGCCGTTAACAACGACGGTCTTGTCCTTCATCTCCTTGCCCAGCGAGGCGATGCTCACGTGCTCGGCGTCGTCGTAAAGAAGTTTTTCGTATATCTCGTCCGAGATCACATAGATGCCATGTCTTAAGGCCACCTCGGCAATCGCCTCGATGGCCTTCCTTTCGTATGTCAACCCTGTGGGGTTGGAAGGGGAGTTCAGAATGAGGGCCTTCGTCTTATCGGTGATGGCGCCCTCGAGGGCCTCGGGCCTCAGCATGAACGAGTCGTCCTCGAAGGTCTTGACGAACACCGGGGTGGCATCGTTCAGGAGTACCTGCGCGGGGTATGAGACCCAGTACGGAGAGGGGATTATCACTTCATCTCCGGGGCCGAAGAGGGCCTGCGCGATGTTATAGAGGCTGTGTTTTGCCCCGCAGGAGACTATTATCTCCTCTCGGCTGTATTCAAGGCCGTTGTCCGCCCTGAATTTCTCGATTATCGCGTCCTTCAGCGGAAGTATGCCGCCAACGGGCGTGTACTTGGTGAAACCGTCCCTGAGGGCCTTAACCGCTGCCTCTTTTATGTTTTCGGGCGTGTCGAAATCGGGCTCGCCCACGCCGAAATTCACAACGTCCTCGCCCCTGGCCTTCATCTCCTTTGCCTTTGCGTCCATGGCAAGCGTGGGCGAAGGCTTTACCCTCCGTACTCTGTCAGCAAGCATTTTTTAAAACCCCCAGTACAAATATTGATTCCAAAATCATAGCACATGAGGCCCTGAGGCCACAAATGATTGACAGGGAAAGTCTGAGACCGGCGATAGGAAGAAAAACAGGGACGGCTGGGAAGGGAATGCGGGGCTAACGGCTAACCGGCGTCTTTGCTGTTGCGTTTTTGCTCCTGCTTTTTTCCGGCTATAAATATCTCGAGCTTCCAACGCTCGGCAGGGTCGATGTTGATGAATTCGATTCCACAGTAGTTTAGCCTCTTGTACACCACCTTGCCCGAAAAGACGCACTTGACGGCCCCGGGCAGCATAAGCTCAAAATCCTTTATTACCATCTCCTTCTTTAAAACCTTGCTCCCGAGCGGGACCTTAAGCCCCAGCCCCCCAAGGCTGACGTCCCTTACCTCTATTCGCTGGGAAAGCTCCTTTAATTCGGACTGCTTGAATAAAACAGTAATAGGCTCTCCGGGCTCGGATTCAATGCGAACATGTTTTCTGGTCTTGTCATAGGACATATGTGCGCTCCCCCAAAACAAATGACTACCTGAAATTTAGCCTTTTATTATATTTGGAATTCGGGGATTGGTCAAGAAACCGACCAGGCCGTCTGCATCAATTACAGGGGTTTAACCCCTGCGACTTTACAGTGCTGGTCCGAAAAATACTTCCGTTGGAAATACAGGGATACATGCACCAGCCCTATGAGGACGGGGACCTCGACCAGGGGGCCAACTACCGTTGCAAATGCCTGCCCGGAGCCGATGCCGAACACCGAGATGGCTACCGCAATGGCAAGCTCAAAATCATTCGATGCCGCGGTAAAGCTCACGGTTGCCGAGGTCGCATAATTTGCTCCGATCTTCTTTGCGATAAAAAACGTAGTCAGGAACATGAACACGAAATAAATCAGAAGCGGAACAGCTATATGCAGGACATCCAGTGGCAGCTTGATTATGTACTCGCCCTTGAGGGAGAACATCACCACAATCGTAAACAGCAGCGCAATCAGGGTTATAGGGCTTATCCTTGGTACGAACTTCTCATGGTACCAGGTCTTGTCCCTGACCCGTATAAGCACAAGGCGAGTAATAACACCTCCGAGAAGGGGTATCCCGAGATATATGAAAACGCTTTTGGCAATCTCGCCGATGGAGACATCAACGACCGACCCCTCGATCCCGAACACGGGAGGCAGCAGGGTAATGAATATCCAGGCATAAACAGGATACGTAAGCACCTGAAAAATGGCGTTAAACGCCACGAGCCCCGCAACGTATTCCGTGTCTCCGCAGGCCAGGTCATTCCAGACCAGTACCATCGCGATGCACCGGGCAAGACCAACGAGAATAACTCCTATCATGTATTCGGGATGGGAGGACAAAAAGATAACCGCCAGCAGGAACATTACAACGGGACCGACTATCCAGTTCTGAATAAGGCTAACGGCAAGTATCCTTAAATTCCTGAATACCTTTGGCAGGTCCTCATAGCGGACCTTCGCAAGCGGAGGGTACATCATGAGGATCAGCCCGATCGCGATGGGGATGTTTGTGGTGCCTACCTGAAACCTGTTTATAAAAGACTCAAGCTCGGGGATGAAATATCCCCCAAGCACTCCAGCTGCCATGGCAAGGAATATCCAGAGAGTGAGAAACCTGTCCAGAAATGAGAGCTTTTTAATTACGCCTTCGGCCATGGCTTTATTTCATGCCTCCTTAAGTCTTGCAAGCAGCATGCTTTTTCTTGCCCAGCAGCTTCCTGTCCTTTTTCACTGCTGCGTCGTCATTGAGATGCGCCCACATGAAACCCAGGAAGTCCCTGTTATATCCCCTGGCCTTCCCCGACAGCCTGTAGTACGACCACGTACCTTCCTTTCTGCTTTCCACAAGTCCCGCGGCCTTGAGGATCCCCAGATGCTTGGAGGCGGTTGACTGCCCCAGCGACAATATCTCCATTATCTTGCACACGCACAGTTCTCCGCCCTCAAGGAGTTTGAGCATACGGAGCCTTGTCGTATCAGCGATTGCCTTTGCTGCTGAGATAAAGGTTTCCACTATATCACCATATCGCGATATAGTAATTAAATGGACATTGTTTGTCAACCTGCCTGCGCTTCGGGGTGGAAATACGGCCTGCTTAATAAATTCTATCGGGCAACGTGATATGAACTCATCCGCTTACAAATCAAAATGGCAGACGGACACTACCCCTAAAGGGCAGCGCCTGCCTGCCATTGAATATAACGGTTGCTACGCTACCGCTTAGCTCAGGTGCTTGCTGACAAGCTTGGTCATCTCGAACATCGATACCGTGCCCTTGCCACCGAACACTACCCGGAGGTTGGCATCGGCATTGATGTTGCGCCTGTTCACCTTGTCCTGGAGCTTGTTCTTCTTTATGTACGCCCAGAGCTTCTTGGTTACCTCGGTCCTCGGAAGCGCCTTGCTCCCGACAACCCGGGCAAGCGCCGGGCTTGGCGTCATGGGCTTCATGAATGCCGCGCTGGGCTTTCTCTTGGCCTTTTTCTTGGCTACCTTCTTCTTGGCCTTCTTCTTCGCTACCTTCTTCTTGGCCTTCTTTTTGGCCACCTTCTTCTTGGCCACCTTCTTCTTGGCCGCCTTCTTCTTGGCTACCTTCTTCTTGGCCACCTTCTTCTTCTTCTTCGGCATTGCTTTGCCTCCGTCGTAGGGTTCGCGGTGGGATTCGTGCTT
>DAOUWH010000127.1 GCA_030667205.1 Nitrospirota bacterium | reverse complement strand
TCGTGGGGGACTTCCATGCCGGCGCGGTCAAGGAGGAGGTCTTCGACGAGTACGAGCCCCGCGGCCTGAAGGCCCTTGCCTGGACTCCGGAGATATCCGAACACGTGTTCGTCGCAAGCTCCGCGCTCCCGAAAGAGACCGTGAAGACGTTGCGCAAGGCCCTGCTGGGGCTGAAGAACGACCCGGAGGGCAAGGCCGTGATGTCTTCGATCAAGGGGACCGTGACGGCCCTGGTGCCTGCCCGCGATGAGGATTACAAAAACCTGCGGAAGATACTCCGGACGCTCAAAGCACAGGGGATCACGCCGTGAAAATATCGTTTTTCCCTCTCAGATACAGGCGAGCGCTGCTTTCCTTCATAGCGATACTGCTTGTGTTTTTTATCATTATGGTAGCGGTTATAATCTCGCATGAGCGCGAGATGCTGGCGGGGGCGAATAGGCAGGCGGAGCATGAGACCCACCTTGCGGGTTCCCTCCTCAGGGAGTCCCTCCTCAAGTTCGATTACGCCACTGTCGAACAATTCCTCGTACAGTGGGGAGAAGAGCATGCCGACATAGTGGAGGTCAGGGCCACGGCGCCCAACGGTTTTGTGCTTGCAGAGTACAAACGCAAGGAACCCTCGAAGCACACCTTTCATGCGAAACAGCAGGTCCGGCACGGCGGCAGGGACCTGGTCACGCTGGACCTGGTCAAGGATTTCACGCCGGTCCGGAGTAGCCTGTACAGGCTCGGTGCGCGGCTGATTGCCGGAGCTGTCCTGCTGACAGTTCTTGTGGGGGCGGCCCTCTGGTTCAGCCTGAGAAGGCTGGCGCTTGCGCCCCTGGAGACGGAGATCATGGGGCGCAAGGAAACCGAGGCAGAGCTTAAGAAGGCGCACGACGAGCTTGAGGAGAGGGTCGAGGACCGGACAGAAGAGCTTCAGAGGGAAATGGACATGGCGCAGGAGTACCTCGATGTTGCCGGCGTTATGCTCGTGGTCCTAAGCGTCGACCATAAGGTCAGGCTTATAAATAAAAAGGGCTGTGAGATCCTTGGATACGACGAGGACGAGATAGTCGGGAAGAACTGGTTTGACAACTTCCTCCCCGAGCGGACGAGGAGCGACGTAAAGGGAGTTTTCGATATGCTCATGGCAGGGAAAATAGAGCCGGTTGAGTATTTCGAGAACCCCGTACTGACCAAAGACGGCGAGGAGAGGGTCATCGTCTGGCGAAATGCGGTCCTGTACGACAGCGAGGGCAAGCCCGCCGCAACCCTTAGCTCGGGCGAGGACATCACCAAGCGCAAGGAGGCAGAGGAGAGGCTGGCATACAGCGAAAGCTACCTGCGTTCCATTATCGAGGCCGAGCCCGAATGCGTCAAGGTCGTCTCGCCCGATGGCACGGTGATGCAGATGAACCAGGCGGGACTGGAGATGGTCGAGGCCAGGAGCGCCGAAGAGGTAATCGGGAAGTCGATCTACCCGCTGATACGCCCTGAGCACAGGGATGCCTTCGGCGCGCTCTTGCAAAGTGTCTGCAACGGGAATGCGGGCAATCTTGAGTTCGAGATAGTCGGGCTCAGGGGGGGGGAGAGGTGGCTTGACTCGCACGCCGTACCTTTCAGGGGCGAGCGTGAGGACGGGACCTTTATGCTTGCCGTCACGCGCGACGTAACAGAGCGCAGGAGGCTCGAAGAGCAGCTCCACCAGGCAAGGAGGATGGAGGCGATAGGCACCCTCACCGGAGGCATCGCGCACGACTTCAACAATATCCTCTCGGCGATAATCGGCTTCGGCGAGAGCGTAGAGATGGAGATGGCTCAGGACGACACATTAAGGCCTTATTTTGAACAGATGCTCGGCGCGGCCGAAAAGGGCACTAAGCTCACACAGAACCTCCTGGCATTCGGAAGGAAACTGGTAATAAAGCCCGTTCCGACGAAGGTGAACGAGATAATCGATGCGGCCGAAAGATTAATCCCGAGCCTCATCGGCGAGGGCATCAAGCGTGAGACGGTGCTTGCCGATCCGGCACTGACCGTAATGGCCGATGCCTCCCGTGTAGAGCAGGCCCTGATCAACCTCGTCACCAACGCCAGGGACGCAATGCCTAATGGCGGCACCCTGAGGATAAGCGCCTCGGAGGTGCGGATGGACAGCGAATTCATCAGGGAAAACGGGTTTGGCAAGCCGGGGGTGTACGGCCTTCTGAGCGTCTCGGATACCGGGGTGGGCATGGACGAGGCGACAAGGCAGAGGATGTTCGAGCCGTTCTTTACGACAAAGGCCTTTGGCATGGGCACGGGCCTGGGGCTCTCGACGGTTTTCGGGATAGTAAAGCAGCACAACGGCTTTATCAACGTCCACTCCGAGCCCGGAAGGGGTACGACGGCAAACATATATCTGCCCGTGGTCAGGCTTGAGGTCCGCAAAGAGGCCGAGGCCGCGGACCTCAAGCCCCTGAAGGGCGGCACCGAGACCGTGCTGGTGGCCGAGGACGATACCGTGGTGAGGAAAATCGCAACGGACGTGCTTAAAAAGTTCGGCTACACGGTCCTGGAGGCCGCAGACGGCGAGGAGGCCGTCAAGGTGTTCCTTGAGAACAGGGACGAAGTCCAACTACTCGTCCTCGACGTGGTTATGCCTGAGTTAAGCGGCAAAGGGGCCTACGACGAGATCAGAAAGACGCGGCCCGACATCAAGGCCCTGTTTACGAGCGGGCACTTATCCGAAGTGATAAACAAGGAAGTGCTCAGGTACGGGCTTGACTTCCTCCCGAAACCGGCCTCCCCGAAACAGCTCATAAGAAAAGTGCGCGAAGTCCTCGACAAGGGGACGTAGTCCCCTTTCCCCTGGCCCGCAACGTACTTCCTCAGCAACATGTTCCGCTATAATGTACGGGCATGTTCCGCTATAATGTACGGGAAGGAGGTTTTAATTAGATGTTCCTTTGGCTTGGGTTTGCGGTCTGTGCAGGTTTAATCCTTTATTCGGGCATAAAGCTCTCGAAGTACGGCGACATCATCGCCGAGAAGACAGGGCTCGGGAGGACGTTCGTGGGCTTTGTCCTTTTCGCCGCCGTCACCTCCATGCCCGAGCTCGTAAACAGCATCAGCGCGGTCACCTATGCCGGGGTCCCCGACATCGCAATGGGCGACCTGCTCGGCAGCTGTGTTTTTAATATCCTTATCCTTGCCCTCATGGACGCCTTCTACAGGCCGCAGCCGATATACAGGGCAGCAAATCCCGGGCACATCGTCTCGGCGGGCTTCGGCATATTGCTGCTGAGCCTTGCCGCAGGGGGCATCTTCATCGGAGACAGGCTCCTCCCCTTCGGGTGGATAGGCATTTACAGCGTCCTGTTTATAATCGGGTATTTCATCGCAATCAGGCAGGTCTACCATTACGAGAGGCGGAGTCTTGCGGAGTTCGTAAAGGAGGCGGCGATGGAACTGAAGTACGAGGAAGTGCCAAAGGCGACCGCCTATAAAAATTTCGCCATCAACGCGGCGGTCATCGTCGTTGCGGCCACATTCCTTCCGAAGCTCGGCGAGGGCATCGCCGAGGCCACCGGCCTCGGGCAGACCTTCGTCGGGAATATCTTCATCGCGGCCGCCACATCGCTTCCGGAGATAGTGGTCTCGGTGGCCGCCGTGAGGCTGGGGGCGGTGGATCTCGCGGTAGGCAACCTGTTCGGAAGCACCATTTTCAATATCATGATACTTGCCGTTGCCGACATCTTCTTCGTACGCGGCCCCCTGTTTTCCTTCTCAGACCCAAACCACATTGTGCCCGCCATAAGCGCCATTGCGATGTCCAGCATCGCCATTATCGGCCTTTCATACAAGGCGGGCAAGAAGAAGTTTTTCATAGCGTGGGACTCCATCGCCCTGATGGCCGTCTTTGCCGTGAACATAGCCGTGCTCTATATGCTCAGGTGACGCCGGTTTCCTGCTTTTCCTGACGGGCGGCCTTCCCCTATTAATCCATTACTTTAGAAATGTCATAAATGTATGGTGATATTCTTGGATTTATGGTATGTTATATGCGGTATATACCAATAGGCAGGATGGGCATAGGCGGACAATTTATAAAGCTTCCGGGAGGCTTATGAGAAAGACTGCTTTAGTATCGTTATTGGTTGTCGCGGTTCTGGCATTAATCGGCCTGGCGTCGGCGGGATATGATGCCGACTTCCAGAAGGCCATTGATTATTATAAAACCAGGCATTATGAAGAGGCAGTCCGCGCCCTTGAGGGCTATGTCGAGGAAAGGCCTTACGGGCATGCATATTACCTTATGGGATATGCCAACTACGCTCTCGGCAGGCATGCCGAGGCGGCGAAGAATTTTAAGGACGCATATCTGGTCGACCCTGAATTCTCTCCCGGACAGTTCAGAAAGGACGTAGGCATTGACAGGCCCATATCCGCAAAGCCAAAGAAGGAGGCCGCACCAACGGCACCTGGAGCCCCGGCCGAGGTGGAAAAGCCCGCGCCTGTGGAGGCCGCCCCGGCGGCGCCTGAAGCCCCGGCCGTAGCCGCAAAACCTGCGCCCAAGGCCGCCCCGGCGGCACGGAAAGCCCCGGAGAAGGCCCCCGTGGTAAAACCCCGCCCGAGGCCAATCCCCGCGCCGACAATGCCCGCCGCTGCGCCTATGGCATTCCTGGTCGCGCTGGGACTTATCCCGCTGGTGATAGGGCTTGTGTTTTATGTGTATTTTTCCTTGTGCCTCTTCCTGATCGCGAAGAAGACCGATGTAAAGGCGCCTTGGACCGCGTTTATCCCGATACTGCAGGTCTGGCCGTTAGTGGGCGCGGCCGGGAAGCCTGTGTGGTGGATTGTGCTTTTGATTGTGCCGATAGTGAACATAATCGTGACTATATATCTGTGGATGCTTATAGCCAAGCGCCTCGGAAAGAACAAGTTCCTTGGGCTCCTGATGCTTGTGCCGGTAGTAAACCTTGTATTCCTTGGGCTGCTGGCGTTTAAGGGACGGGCGGCCGCGGCTGTCGCCGCCGGTGCGGGCTTTGAGTTGCCGGATATCCCCGATGAGTTCCCCGAGCTTCCTGGTATCCCTGGCTTTGAGGAGGCCGGGAAGGATGACTTCGGAGGCTTTAGTGACGAGACCGGGGAAGCCCCGCCAGAGGACCTTTTTGAAGAGACTACGGATGAGGCGCCCTCTCTTGAGGATATGGGCTTCGTAGAGGAGGCCGAGGAAGAGGCCCCGCCTGAAGAGCTTTTTAAAGAAGCCTCTCCGTT
The DNA here is from genome assembly GCA_030667205.1 of Nitrospirota bacterium. Taxonomy (GTDB): domain Bacteria; phylum Nitrospirota; class Thermodesulfovibrionia; order Thermodesulfovibrionales; family JdFR-86; genus DAOUWH01. The sequence goes on along the minus strand of DAOUWH010000127.1, from coordinate 209 downwards.
AGAAGCCCCGGCGGAAGAGGCGGCACCCGAGGGGGCGTTTGAGGAAGCCCCCGGAGGAGAGCCCCTCGAGTACGAAGCCGCAGAGGAAGAGTTTGACGAGTTTCCTGCCGTCCCTGCCGGTGCGGGTATTATTGGCGTCGGCGACCTCTTTAAAAACACCTTCGAAATATACAAGAAACGTCTCATTCTCCTTCTGATACTCCTGGCCG
>DAOUWH010000249.1 GCA_030667205.1 Nitrospirota bacterium | reverse complement strand
CCATCCTGCCAAGCCTCGGCAGGTATTTCTGGTTATCCCATGACCAATATATTATCATAGCCTTGCCCCTTATGTGCTCGGCATTCACAAACCCCCAGAATCGGCTGTCCTCGCTCTGTTCCCTGTTGTCCCCCATCATGAAATACTTGTCCTCGGGCACCACTATCGGCCCGAAATTGTCCCTCGGCCCGAAACGGGCGGGCCTGATAAGGCTGTCCGTATGCCGGACGTAAGGCTCTTCCACGGGCTTGCCGTTTACATAGATTACCCTGTCCATGGAGACTATCACATCGCCGCCAACGGCCATAATCCTCTTTATAAAATCTCTCTTGGGGTCTTTGGGGAACTTGAACACTATTATATCCCCCTTGCGGGGATCTCTGAAAGCAAACACCTTCTTGTCGGAAAACGGCAGTTTTGTGCCGTATATCATCTTGTTTACGAGTATGTGGTCGCCCACCACGAGCGTGGGGACCATCGAGCCCGACGGTATCTTAAATGCCTGCACCACGTACGCCCTTATCAGGAGAGCAAGGATAAGCGCGGTGACAATGGCCTCGGCGTATTCCCAGATTATCCTCTTTCTTTTCCTGTTCATCAGCCCGTCGTCTTCATCACGCTAAGGAAGGCCTCCTGCGGGATGTCTACCTTTCCCACTCGTTTCATCTTCTTCTTGCCTTCCCTCTGCTTTTCAAGGAGTTTTCGTTTCCTCGTTATGTCCCCGCCGTAGCACTTCGCGGTGACGTCCTTCCTCATCGCCCTTATGCTCTCCCTTGCTATGATCTTCCCCCCAAGCGCGGCCTGTATCACGACCTCGAACATCTGCCGCGGTATCACCCCGCGCAGGCTCTCCACGACCTGACGGCCTCTATAATAAGCCTTATCTTTGTGCACAATCAAGGACAGGGCGTCCACGGGTTTACCGTTTATCAGGATGTCGAGCTTCACGAGGTCGGCCTCCCTCATGCCCAGGGGCTCGTAGTCCATCGATGCGTAGCCTTTGGTGAAGGATTTCAACCTGTCATAGAAGTCCCAGAGTATCTCGCTAAGGGGCATCTCGTAGACAAGCATAATCCTGTCATTGCCTATATAGTTGAACTCCTTCTGCGTGCCCATCCTCTGCTGGCAGAGGTCCAGGACCTGGCCCACGAATTTGTCCGGCACGAAGATTACGACCTTTACATACGGCTCTTCGAGTTGCTTGTACTTGGGGTCCCACTCCGAGGGGTTGTGGATGGTCTTCACCCCGCCCTTCTGGTCCTTTGCCAGATAACTGACGGTGGGTGTGGTGTTAATAAGCGCCAGGCCGAACTCCCGCTCAAGCCTCTCACGCACTATTTCCATGTGAAGGAGGCCGAGGAAGCCGCAGCGGAAGCCGAAGCCCAGGGCCGCGGAGCTCTCGGGCTCGTAGACGAATGAGGCGTCGTTCAGCCTGAGTTTCTCCATGGCGTCTTTCAGGGCTTCGTACTGGTTCATCTCTATGGGGTAGAGGCCGCTGAAGACCATGGGCTTTATCTTCTTGTATCCCTTGCAGGGCTCAGGGGCCGGGCGCGAGGCGCCGGTTATGGTGTCTCCGATACTGGTCAGGCTTACGTCCTTTATGCTCGCGGTGATATAGCCGACCTCGCCCGCCCGGAGTCCGGCGGCGGGCTTCATCTCCGGCGTGAAGACGCCCGTATCCGTTACCTCGAAATCCCTGCCGGAGTCCATGAACCTTATCTTCGTTCCGGGCCTTACCGTGCCTTCAAAAACCCTTACGAGCACCACCGCCCCCCGGTAGTTGTCGAACCAGGAGTCGAATATCAGGGCCTTAAGCGGCGCTCTCGAAGAGCCCACAGGAGGCGGCACCTTCTTCACTATCGCCTCGAGCACTTCCTCGGTGCCGGTGCCATCCTTGGCGCTTGTGAGTATCGCCTCATCCGCATCCACGGGCAAGGCCTCCCCTATCTGCGCCCTCACGCCCTCGGGGTCCGCGGCGGGCAGGTCTATCTTGTTTATGACTGGGATTATCTCCAGGTCGTTGTCGATGGCGAGGTATGCGCTTGCGAAGCTCTGGGCCTCAAGCCCCTGGGCGGCGTCCACCACAAGGAGAGCGCCCTCGCAGGAGGCCAGACTCCGGGAGACCTCATATGTGAAGTCCACGTGGCCGGGAGTATCGATGAGGTTAAGGACATAGTCCTCTCCGTCGCGTGCACGGTAGTTCAACCTCACGGCGCTGGCCTTTATGGTTATGCCCCTTTCGCGCTCAAGGTCCATGGTATCCAGCACCTGCGCCCTGTTCTTGCCTTTCAGGGCTCCGGTATACTCCAGTATCCTGTCGGCAAGGGTGGACTTCCCGTGGTCTATGTGGGCCACGATGGAGAAGTTCCTTATGTTTTTTCCCTTTGAGGTTTTAGTACGTGACTCTTTTTTCATGCAGTATCAGGGCAGCAGCTCCGAGGACCCCGCTCT
>DAOUWH010000051.1 GCA_030667205.1 Nitrospirota bacterium | reverse complement strand
GGATTTCAGGTCGCACGAAAACCCCGACTACAAGACCGTCGCGCCCGCTGTGCGCGAAAATATAATTAAATCCGGCAGCCCCGACGTAAACTCCATCATGGAAATAATAATCGCGACGCACCTGACCAACAATATCATTAACATCGGGAAGAATTTAAAGGACATCACCATCAGCGACAGTAAAGGATAATTCACTTTAAATCATAATGAGCGCCTGTTAAAATTCCGTGTGTTTGTTCTATAATATTAATCAGCAAACAATCCAGTCGCATCAGGAGTCATCGATTTGGAGAAGAAAAACTGCTGGGAGGTCATGGGCTGCGGAAGAGGCCCTGAGGAGCACAAAAAGACCGGACGCCAGCCATGCCCCGCCGCCACGGACAAGAAGCTCGACGGCACCCACGGCGGCAAAAACGCGGGCAGGGTCTGCTGGGTACTTGCGGGGACATATTGCGGCGGAAAGCCCCAGGGCTCGTTCGCGCAAAAACTTCCGGACTGCTCCCGGTGCAACTTTTACAGGCGGGTAAGGAAGGAAGAAGGCTTTAAATTTGTGCCGTCGACCACCCTGCACAAGATGCTCATGAACGCCAAAGAAGCGGAAGAACAGGAAGACCCTGAAGATTCAGAATAACCTACAACCCGCTTACCCTCTGCCTTAAAACATCCGCGAAGAACTGTTCCCTGTCCACGCCCTCGGGCATTTGCGAAAAGTCCACGGAGGAAGGCTTAACCGGGTCGCCGAATCTGATCTTTATCCTGCCCGGCCTGGGCAGCCTCGCCTCGCGCGGCAGCACCCCGAAGGCGCCCTCTATCTTTGCCGGCACCACCGGCACGTCGAGCTTCAGGGCGAGGATGCCCACCCCCCGCTTGAACTCCCCAAGCGAGCCGTCGAAACTCCTCTGCCCCTCGGGGAATATGCAAAGGGCACTACCGCCCCCCAGCACATGATGAGAAAGTCTTAAGGCACTGTTGAGATACGTTTTAGGGTCTATGGATATCACGTGCGCGAGCCTCCCGAACAGCGCGCCCAGAGGCCCGGTGAAATACGCATAGTATCCCTGGAAATAAAGCGACCCGAAGGTCCTTAAAGACACCGCCGAGGCCACCACAAAGCCGTCGAGGTTGCTTGCATGGTTTGGGGCGATGATGAACGGCGGCTCCGGAATTTTCTCAACCCCCTTAACGTCAAGCCCGAAGAACACCTTAAAACACAGTTTTAAAAACATGGCAAAGACCGCCGAGACGGGCCATTCCAGCGCCCCCCGCACAAGGCCCGCCCTCTTCTTTTCCACCTCCGTGGGCGCTCCCCACGGGGCGGCATCCGCGCCCCCGGCCTCCGGCGCCCCGCTTCCGGAGTCCTTGATCCTTTTTATAAGCTCCCCGACAGTGCGCACCTCGTGGGCAAAGCTGTCAGGAAGTCTTACTGAAAACTCCTTCTCGAGCGACACGACCATCTCGATCCTCTTAAGTGAATCCATACCGAGGTCGAACTCAAGGTCGTCGTCCGCCCGCACCGGGCCTGACTCCCTTAAAAAGCGTCCCAGACACCTTACGACCCTGCGGGATGTCTCGTCCTTAAGGAGTGCGGGGTCTTCCTGCTTTTTCTCCCGCCTGCCCTTGAGGATATCGGCGACCATAAAACGCCTGAGCTTGCCAAGCGGCGTTCGCGGAAGCGGCCCGTCGGTGAGCGTATATCCCATGATGCGCATGTGCGAGGCAATGCCCTCGGAGATGTTTTTAATCCCGTTCCTCAGCGCCTCTTCCGGATTTTCCCCTGCGCCCTGCTGCTCGGGCACGATTACCGCGTGGAGCCTGCCGCCCGTGCCGAGCACGCATAGCTCCCGGATGAGCGGAATCTCCGAGTAGAGTTTTTCCACGTCCTCCGGGTAGACGTTCTTTCCGGAGCCCAGCACTATGACCTCTTTCGCGCGGCCCGTGATAAAGAGATACCCCTCATCGTCGATGCGCCCCAGGTCGCCGCTTGAAAACCACCCGCCCCTTATGGCCGAGGCCGTGGCCTCGGGGTTTTTATAATACCCCTGCATGAGCATCGGCCCCCTGAGGGCCACCTCGCCCTCGCCGCCTTCGGATGGGTTTAGAATCCTTATTTCCGCGCCCTTTACCGGGCGTCCGACGGAGCCGGGCTTTCTCCTGTCGATTGGATTAAACGCAATGATGGGGGATGTCTCGGTAAGCCCGTAGCCCTCTACCACTGTAAAGCCGAGTGATTCGAGGTCCTTCATTACAGCGGGCTCGAGCCTCGCCCCTCCGCTTGCGAAGAACCTGAACCGCCCCCCGAGCCTCCTTGCAAAGACGTAGCGGGCGATATTGATTCCTGACTTTTTCCTCAGCCAGCCAAGAAACTTCACTATAAAAAGTGACGCGCGGACCAAGGGCCCTGAAAACTCCCCGATTCCGGTGAGAATTCTGTCCCTCATAAGCTCAAGCATTAGCGGCACGGCTATGATCACCGTCACCCCTGTGGCCCTGGCCGCCTCGACCATCTCCGGCCCCTTCAGGCCCGCCGGGTACGTGACGCTCGCCCCCAACGAAAGCGGGAGCACGAAGGTGCACATGAACGGATACGTGTGATGAAGCGGAAGGGCCGACAGAACGTTGTCCCCCGCGCCGATGATGTTTACCTCCCCTATGGCCTCTGTGTCGGAGCACAGGTTGCCGTGCGTGAGCATCACGGCCTTTGGCACGCCCGTAGTGCCCGAGGTATAAAGCAACGATGCCAGGTCGCCCCCGGAGGCCTCCTCATACCGCACTTCCTCCGCCGTCTTATCAAGCGGGCAGGCATCGATGTTCAGCGTCTTTATATCAAGCCCTTCTGCGGCCTCCCTTACGGTACCCTCCGTCTCGTTCGAGCAAACTACAAGCTCCGATTCGGAATGCGCGAGGATGTTTTTAATCTCTCCGGGGGTAAGCCTCATGTCTATCGGCACGGCCACCGCACTGCTCATGAGTATGCCGAGGTAAAAGGCGCACCACTCGGGCCTGTTCTCGGCCACTATTGCCGCACGCGCGCCGCGCTGAAGGCCCTCGCCTCTGAGTGCGGCACAGGCCGACCCCGCCATCCCGAGAAACTCGCCGTAAGCGACTCCGGCCCACTGGCCTTCCCTGAGGACGTTAAAGGCTATCTTTTTGGAGTTGGCCCGCGCCGAGTCGATGAGCATCCCGTGGAGGGTCAATCACTTCTCCCGAGAAATCCCAGTGCTTTTTTATGAAGCTCCACGTTTCCGGAGGCAAGGACGGTCGATATATGCTTGAGCCCGAGCTCGACCTCTTCGAGCCCATTGCCCTCGATGTTGGTGAAAATACCCCCGGCCTCCCTCACAAGCAGCCAGCCCCCTGCAAAATCAAAGCTCCTCGAAAGCGAGGGTATTGCCATCACGCTCACGGCCCCCGAAGCAAGATACGCAAGGTCAAGCGCGGTAGCGCCGAAGCAGCGGGCCTTTCTCGCCTGTGAGAGCAGGGGCATGACTTTGGGGGTGTCCCTGCCGGGGGTGTGGGCCTCGTAGGCCACAAGCCTTAAGATGTCGTCCTGTTGCGTGGCGATGGCGCTTCCGTTTAAGAACGCGCCTCCGCCCTTTGCGGCCCAGAACTCGTCGCCGTTTGCGAGGTTTATAACGTAGGCAAGCCCGACGTCCCCGAGCCTCGGGCCGTCGGCCACCGCTATTGAGGTGCAGTAAAACGGGATACCCGCAACCGCGTTGCGACTGCCGTCCACGGGGTCTACGAGCACCGTCTTTCCGCCGCCGTTAAGCTCCACGATGCCCGCTTCCTCGGATATCACGGTCAGGGGCTCGCCCAGGGCTTTAAGACCATTAAGGATTATATCCTCGGCCCTGCGGTCGATGTGATGGGTCTTGTCGCCCGCCGCGCCTGTGGGAAGCTCTCCGGTCTCGGCTTGCCCGCGTTCGGACTTAAGTTCTTCAAAGAGCCTGCCGCCTATTTCCCTCAGCACCGAAAGCATAGGGATATTTTATGCCAACCGCCAACTTCCCACAAGGGGGCATGGCCCATCTTTTATAAAAGCGTACCCGATTCCAGTGTAAAAGTGGGCATGGCCCCTCTTTTATGAAAGCGTACCCAATTCCAGTGTGAAAGGGGGCATGGCCCATCTTTTATAAAAGCATACCCAATTCCAGTGTGAAAGGGGGCATGGCCCCTCTTTTATGAAAGCGTACCCAACTCCAGTGTGAAAGGGACTGTGTCCCCTTTGTTGACAGAACTCACTCCTGATTGCTATAAATAATGACCATGCGCGAGAAGACAGAAAAAATCTGGATGGACGGAAAGCTCATTCCCTGGGACGAGGCCCAGGTGCATGTGCTCACGCACGCCCTGCACTACGGCCTCGGCGTGTTCGAAGGGATCCGCTGTTACAAGACACCCAAGGGGCCGGCGATATTCAGGCTGAAAGAACACGTAAAGAGACTTCTCAGCTCCGCCCACATATTCCTTATGGATATCCCATACACCGAGGAGGAGATCTCCGCCGCTATAATCGATACCGTCAAGTCCAACGGGCTCAACGAGTGCTACATCAGGCCGATCGCGTTTGTCGGCTATGGCGCGATGGGCCTTTACGCCAGGGACAACCCCATAAACCTCGCGGTTGCGGCCTGGCCCTGGGGGGCGTACCTCGGCGAGGAGGGCCTTAAAAAGGGCATAAGGGTTAAGACGTCCTCGTTCGTGCGCGCCCACGTAAATACCAACATGACCAGGGGCAAAGTCACGGGATATTACGTAAACAGCCAGCTTGCCAAGCGAGAGGCCCTCATGTGCGGCTTCGACGAGGCCCTGCTGCTGGACGCCGACGGCTACGTCTCGGAGGGAAGCGGGGAGAACATCTTTATTGTGAGGAGCGGCGGGCTCAAGACCACGCCCCCGACGAGCATCCTCGAGGGCATCACGCGCGATAGCATCCTCACCATCGCCCGGGACGAGGGCATCCCCGCGAAGGAAGAGAGGTTCACCCGCGACGAGGTCTACATCGCCGACGAGGCCTTCTTCACGGGCACCGCCGCGGAGATTACCCCGATAAGGGAACTCGACATCCGTACTATCGGCGAGGGCGGGCGCGGCCCGGTGACGGAAAAGCTCCAGACCATCTTCTTCGACACCGTGACCGGGAAGAACACAAAATACGAGCGCTGGCTCACCTACGTTTAAGACCTGAGTTTTCCTCATAGCTCACCTTGTCATTCCCGCGAAAGTCGGATCGACCCTTGTCGGATGAGACCTCGAATCGAGTCGCTCCGACCTGCGGCTACCGTCTATGACACCCCGAGCATCCTGAGCCTGTCGAAGGACGGCAAGTGGCAAAAACCCTTGACAATAATTACTTCCCAAAATAGACTTATGCTAAGAAAAAAATGCCCAGGGGTGCCTTATCAATAACGTAATATTAAGGAAAGAAGTCCAGGAGAGCCTCTCCAACATTAAGCAGGCAGACATACTCGTCGGCATCCCCAGCTACAACAACGCATCCACCATAGGCCACGTGGTAAGGGCCGCGCAGGCCGGCATGGCCAAGTACTTCCCCGACATGCGCTCCGTCGTGGTCAACTCCGACGGCGGCTCCACCGACGGCACGGTCGAGGCCTTCGAGGAGGCGATGGTAGAGGATTTCAACTCGCTTTTCATCCCGCACAGGGTCAGCCCGCTTCTTAAGATCTACACCCCCTACCACGGGATACCCGGCAAGGGGAGCGCATTCAGGACCATCTTCGAGATCGCAAAGGAACTCGGCGTAAAGGCCTGCGCAGTCGTCGACTCCGACCTCAGGAGCATAACCCCCGAATGGATAGACCTGCTGCTGAGCCCGGTGCTGAAGGAAGGCTACGACTTCACCGCCCCCTATTACCTCAGGCACAAGTTCGACGGCACCATAACAAACTCCATCGTCTATCCCCTGACCCGCGCCCTCTACGGAAAGAGGATACGGCAACCCATCGGCGGGGACTTCGGCTTCACCGGGGAGCTTGCGAAGTTCTACCTCGAGGACGAGAGCGTATGGGACAGCGACATCGCCCGCTTCGGCATAGACATCTGGATGACCACGACCGCGATAGCCAACAATTTCAAGGTATGCCAGTCTTTCCTCGGGGCCAAGATACACGCCCCCAAGGAGCCGTCCTCGGACCTCAGCGACATGCTCAGGCAGGTCGTGGGCGTGCTGTTCGACCTCATGGGCAAGCACGAGGAGAAGTGGGTGGATATCGAGGGCTCCGAACCCACCGCGATGTTCGGCTTCCGCTACGACGTCGGCCTCGAGCCCATCCACGTTAACATCGAAAGGATGATAGAGACGTTCATAATCGGAAGGGAAGAGCTCGGCTCCATCTGGGAGGCGGCGCTTCCGGAGTCCCTGATATGGTTCCTGCATTCGCTTAAGCCCAGCCCGTGGCAGGATTTCAGGCTCTCCTCGGAGATATGGGCAGAGATAATCTACTACTTTGCCATTGCGTATCACAGGACGCTCGTCAACAAGACACACCTCCTGAAATCCCTCACCCCGCTTTACCTGGCGCGCACGGCCTCGTTCATCAACGAGGCGCTCCAGTGCAACGCGACCGAGGTCGAAAAAATATTGGAAGAAACCTGCCTCAGGTTCGAGGAAAAAAAGGCCTACCTGATTGAAAACTGGGAATAAAAACAAGGAGGACCGCATTGAAAACTTCATAAATAAGGTCATCGAGCCATTTGAGAGCTTCTTCGAAAGCGTCCTCCAGTACCTGACGAACATCCTGAGCTTCGCACTGATTATAGCCGTGGGACTTGTCCTCGGGCACGTGCTTAAATTCCTGTCGCTCAGGCTCTTCAGGCTCATGCGGATAGACGCGTATTCCGAGAGGGGCGAGATTACGGCGATGCTCCGCCGGGGCGGCATTACCGAGCCCCTGTCGTCGCTCCTTGCACGGGCGGCTAGGTGGCTCACGGTGTTTGTGTTCTTCATCATCGCCCTGGGCGCGCTCCAGGTGCCCCGGGTCGAGCAACTGCTCGAGGAGTTTTTCCTGTACATACCGAACATCATTGTTTCAGTGATAATCGTCTTCCTGGGCTACATGCTCAGCAATTTCCTGGCAAGGGCTGTCCTCATCGCCAGCGTCAACGCCGGCATAAGGGCCTCCGGGCTCATCAGCAAGCTCGCGAGGTTCGGCGTGCTCGCCTTTACCGTCTCCATGGCCCTCGAGCAGCTCGGAATTGGAAAGGACACCATCGTGGCGGCCTTCACGATAATCTTCGGCGGCATCGTGCTGACGCTGGCGCTGGCCTTCGGCCTTGGGGCCAGGGACGCCGCAAAGGAATACCTTGAATCCCGGCTCAGGAAGTCCGAGGAGCCAAAAAAGGAAGCAAAGGACGACGAGTTCACGCACCTCTGAGGGCCGCGGGCCCCGAAAAGCCTCGCCGCGCCGGAACTGACAATCATTAGACACGAATTCTCGGGTAGTGACAAATTTTGTCACTACCTTGGGAATTTCCCCCTGATTTTATTGCATTTTTTCTGGTATGCAATGTGCATTTATATGGGTGACGGCAGAAGGCCGGTTCAGAGGCAGGCAGCCCATTAAAAAGGAAGGAAGGCCCGGAGAATCCCGGGGGGAAATATAAAAGGAGGTGGTAGCAGGGATATTTTAATTCACCAAGGGACTGATAATAGTCAGAATAATCATAAAAAGGAGGAAATCAAATGTTTAAGGCAGTCAACAACTTAAGGGAGCAGAAGGGTTTTACACTGATTGAGCTACTCATCGTTATCGCGATCATCGGCATCCTGGCCGCCATCGCGATCCCCGCGTTCCTCGGCCAGAGGGAAAAGGCGAAACAGCGCTCACTGGAAGCCAGCTCAAGGGGCATGCTCAGCGAGCTTCAGGCCAGGCTCGACGACACCCAGTCCGGCGCACCCATGATTTTTCTTGTCGCCTCTGACGGCACACTGAATTGCTCTGAGAAGACTGCGACACCTGCTACAAGTAAGAACACATGCGCGAATATGTATCCGACCGATACGGCCGGAGCCACCTACGGCAGCCTCTTCGACGTGCTTACGAGAGTGAAGGCCGAGCACAACACCTATAAGAGCGAGAAAAGCCCGTATAACGGCTCCGACCTCGTGGAATATATCGTTACCGACCCGTGTACTTTTACCGCGAGTAACGTTACCATCTGCAACACCACAGAGACCGGCATTAGGCTCGTCGGCAAGAGTGACACCGGCGTCTTCCTCTACAACACCACCATCTCGGCGAAGTAACAAGGAAACCTTTAAAAAGGGGGGAGCAATCCCCCCTTTTTAATTGCCGGGAAACTATTCTAATGTATATTTTCAGTCCTCTCGTAGAGGCTCAAGCCAGAGTGTAGTAAATCGGAGGACTTATATGATATATTTTCTCATACAAACGAAAGGGGGGCTGAAAAGATGCTAAGAAAAATCGGCATGTGGCACGTGTGTGGAAATTCGGGCGGCTTCACCCTGATTGAACTCCTTGTGGTCATATCCATTATTGCCATACTCGTCACCATCGCGGTACCCGCGTTCCTCGGGCAGAGGACAAAGGCCATGCGCTCGGAGGCCATGACCAACCTCGAGTCCCTCAGGCTCCTCCAGGAGCAGTACTATGCCGAGGAGGGCACCTACACCGGGAGTGCAGGCACTTGCGATGCGGACGAAGAGAACATCGCAGCCATCAAGGGCAGGCTTCCCGGGTTCAAGCCCGGAAGTG
>DAOUWH010000005.1 GCA_030667205.1 Nitrospirota bacterium | reverse complement strand
TACCCTTTCCTTGTTCTCGAGGATGTACGTAAAGTCGGGGATGACGAAGTCCACGCCGAGCATGTCCTCCTCCGGGAACATCAGCCCGGCGTCGATGACTATGATGTCATCGCCGTACTCAAGGACGGTCATGTTGAGACCGACCTCCTCGACCCCGCCAAGTGGGATTACAGAGAGTTTTTTGTCCATCAATTATAAATGTGAGTCCTGATTAGGCCTGTGATATTTTAGCACATTTCCGGCATGGGGATTTAGCTGTATAACCGCCGCGTTAGTTTAAATCCGACCGCATTCCCTGTTATAATTAAAGGCTGCATTAAACAATATTAAAGAAAAGGGAAAATCACTTATGAAAGAGACCACCAAGAGCGAGTGCGCTTCATGCCCGGCCCTCTGTTGCGAAGGCCTTACCATCGACATAAAAAAGCCCAGGGACAAAGAAGACGTTGAGATTCTGACGTGGAAGCTCCAGTATGAGAACGTGGGGGTCTACATCCTCAATAAGAGGTGGCACCTGTTTGTGGAGGGCCGGTGTGGTTATCTTGGCGACAACGGCCTGTGCACCAGGTATGAAAGCAGGCCCGACACCTGCAGAAGGCACAACCCGCCTGACTGCGAGCGCTTCATAGACTGGTACGACACCTTCTTCGAGACCCCCGAGGAACTCGAACAGTACATGGAAAAAGAGCGCCGCCGCCTCAAGCGCCGCAGGGCCCGGAAGCAGAAAAAGTAAAAAAAGTCTTTCAATACCCCGCCCGTTTCAGGCAAGATAGAAGAAGTCGAATTCCAGTGCCTTATTGTCATTGTTGCGGAGGCAGGGATGATGGGATTCAGGGGCTACGATAAGACTCATTTCAAAGGAGGTCTGAAATGAGAGTTGCAAGGATTGTACTGGTGATTTTTTGCTGCTTTTATCTGGCGGGTTGCGCAAGGGGCGATCACAGCTCAAACCGCAAGATACTTACTTTCGCCGATGGCTCGTTCTATACCGGAGACGTCAGTGGCGGCGTGATGCACGGCACCGGCGTGCACATATTCCGCAACGGCTCGCGCTATGCGGGCGAATTCCGTAACGGCAAGCGCCACGGCAAGGGCTACTACATATTCCGCGACGGCTCGCGCTATGCGGGCGAATTCCGCAACGGCAGGATGCACGGCAAGGGAACTCTCGTGTATGCCGATGGGCGCAGGTACGACGGCGGGTGGCAGTACGGCAAGATGCACGGACAGGGGAAGACCACTTACCCCAACGGCAGGGAGTTAGCAGGCCTCTGGGTGAATGGCAAGGTGGAGCAGGAGGCCGCTGTTCAGCCCAGGGGGCCTGTCGTTAAGCAGTCTCCGAAGGGCAGGGCGGTTGCCGCCCCGGCGCCGGCAGAGAAAGCCCCTGCCGTGATAGAAGAGGAGCCCGCCACGGTTCCCGCAGAGTCTGACGCCGTAATCGCGACCACGCTCCCTAAAGAGGACAAGAGCGCTGCTGTGGGGTCCCCGGTTAGGGAGGTCGCATCTGTGCGCGAAGGTGTCCCGGAGGTCGCCGAGTTTAGCTATACGTTCCCCGACGGATCGAGGTATGTAGGGCAGATAGAGGACGGCATGATGCAGGGCGAGGGAGTCTTGATGTCCGCAGACGGTTCGAGGTATACGGGGCAGTTCAGGGACGGCCTGCGCGAGGGCCAGGGGATACTCACCACCCCCGAGGGCATGAAATACGCGGGCGAGTTCAAAGGCGGCATGATGCACGGCTATGGGGTGCTCGTATCCGCGGACGGCTTGAGGTACACGGGCCAGTTCATCGAGGGCAAGCGCTACGGGGGCGGCACCCAGCTATTTTCCGACGGCTCAAGGTACGAAGGCGGCTGGCAGGCCGACAGGATGCATGGGCAGGGCACGCTTAAATACGCAAACGGCGCTACATACAGGGGAAACTTCCGCGAAGGGAAAAGAGAGGGCTACGGCACGCATACATTCGCGGATGGCTCAAAATACACGGGACAGTGGAAAGACAGCGTGATGCACGGGCAGGGCACCCAGAAGTTCGCCTCGGGCAGCACGTACAAGGGCGAGTTTAAGGGCGGCAAGCGCCACGGCAATGGCACTTATCTGTTTGCGAGCGGCTCGAAGTTTACCGGCGAGTTCCGCGACGGCAAGCCTGTCGGAGAGGGTAAGTACGACTTCCCGACGACCGAGTACGCGGGTGACTATAAAAGCGGAGTCCTTCACGCATCCTATGACAAGCTCAGGACGCTCAGCATGCCCATGGCACGGTGAGCGTAACTCAAAATTAATCTAAAAAGGGGCGGCTGAAAGCCGCCCCTTTTTATTGTTCTTTTTCAGAGGGCCTTAATTTAGAAAAGTCCCTTAACCTTTCCGGTTTCGGTGTCCACATCCACACGCCTGTAGGCGGGGTTGCTTCCCGTGCCGGGCATTAGCTTGATTGCCCCTGCCACCGGCACGACGAATCCCGCGCCCTTGTAGGTAAGGATATCCTGCACGAGGAGTTTCCAGTCCTTTGGCACTCCCTTGAGGTTGGGGTTGTCGGTGAGGCTCAGGTGGGTCTTGACCATGCAGGTGCCGAGCTTGGCAATCTCGGGGTCTGCCTCCATCCTCTTTGCCTTTGCGAGGGCCTCCGGGGTGTACTCCACGCCGTCTGCACCGTAGACCTGCTCGGCGATAAGCTCGATGCGGGTCCTGAGCGGGGTGTCAAGTTCGTAGAGGAGTTTGAAATTATTGGGCTCGTTGCAGGCGTCAACGACCGCGTCGGCAAGCTCTAAGGCTCCCTCGCCGCCGAACTGCCAGTGCTTGGAAGTGGCGACACGGGCTCCTGCGGCCTCGGCGAGCCTCCTTACGGTGTTAATCTCGTTTTCCGTGTCGGTGTAAAACGCGTTTATGCAGACGACGGGGTTGATTCCCGCCTTCTTGACGGTCTTGATGTGGTGGACGAGGTTTTCGCAGCCTTTCTCGACCCAGCCCACGTTCTCCGAGGCGTACTCCTCGGGCATGGGCTTCCCCGGCACCGGTATCGGCGCGCCGCCGTGGCATTTTAAGGCCCTTATCGTGGCCACGAGCACCGCGGCGTTGGGCTTTAAGCCCGAGAAGCGGCACTTGAGGTTCCAGAACTTTTCAAAACCGATGTCAGCGCCGAAGCCCGACTCGGTGATGTGGTAGTCGCCGAGCTTGAGGCCGACCCTGTCGGCGATTATCGAGGACTGGCCGATTGCGATGTTGGCAAACGGCCCTGCGTGCACGAGCACGGGCTGGCCCTCGATGCTCTGCATGAGGTTGGGGTTAATGGCCTCGACCATCCATGCGGTCATTGCTCCGGCGACCTCGAGGTCCTCGGTGGTCACGGGGTTGCCCTTCGTGTCGTAGGCCACGACAATCCTGCCCATCCTCTCGCGCATGTCCTTGAGGTCCTTGGCCACGGCAAGAATGGCCATGATCTCCGAGGAGACAGCGATGGCAAAGCCCGAACGCATCATGAAGCCGTCCATCTTGCCGCCGTGCCCGATGGTTATGTCCCTTAGGGCTTGCGCGCAGAAGTCCATTATCCACTTCATCTCGACGTTTCTGGGGTCGATGTTAAGTCTTTTAAGGTTCCTCTTCGCAAGCTGCGCGTCGTCGTAGTTGAACTCGTGCTGCATGCGGGAGGTAAGGGCTACCATCGCGAGGTTGTGTGTGTTCATTATCGCGTTGATGTCGCCCGTAAGGCCCAGCGAAAAAGGCGTAAGCGGGATGCACTGGCTAAGGCCTCCGCCCGCGGCCGAGCCTTTGATGTTCATCGTAGGCCCGCCGGAGGGCTGCCGTATGGCGGCTATGACATTTTTGCCCCTCTTGCCCATGCCCTGCGTGAGGCCCATGGTAGTTGTGGATTTGCCCTCGCCCAGGGGCGTGGGGGTGATTGCCGTGACGTCGATGTACTTGCAGTCCGGCCTGTCCTTCAGGCGGTCGAGGATCTTATTGAAGTCCAGTTTCGCTACGTAGTGGCCGTGAGGCAGGAGTTCTTCCTTCTCGAGTCCGAGCTCTTCGCCCAGCTGGTAGACGGTCTTCATGTTCTTTTCAGCGGCCTCTGCTACCTCCCAGTCAGCGTGTTTTGTTGGATCAAGCGGCATCGTTATCCTCCTTTTTATTTATTGACCCGCGATAATATCAGTAGTTAACCAGTGCATTTAAAAATTTCTCGTTCATTTGCCGCAGGTTCTTGCTCATCGAGAGCGCGATTTTTTTAATGATCTGAAGGGCAATCGTTGATTTTTCCTGTTCTATAGTCTCGAAGCTCTCTTTTTTAAGGAGCAATAATTCGGTTTTATCGAGGGCCACGGCGGTCGCCTCGTGGCGGCGTTTTTCCATGAGCGAAAGCTCTCCGAAGAAGTGTCCTGTTTTCAGGAGGGCAAGGGTCTGCTTCCAGCCGTCGGAGGTTATCTTGGATATCTCGATTACGCCGGAGCGGATAAGGTATATCCCCCTGGTGTCGTCCTCTTCCTTGAACAGTATGCTGTTCTTTTGCAGGGAGATCTCTTCGATAACGCCTGCCAGGTACTTGAGCTGGGTCTTGTCGAGGTCCTCAAAAAGGGCCTGTTTCTTTAATCCCTCAACCTTTACCATGGTAACCACCTTCCTGTTACTTCTTCTTTATTCTTACGGCACATACCTTGAACTCAGGCGTCTTGGCATGGGCGTCCAGCGCGTCGTTCGTCAGCAGGTTTGCGGCGGCTTCGTGGTAGTGCATTGGAACGAACACCATCCCTGCGGGCACGATTTCACTTACCCGCGCCTTTGCGTCAATGCGTCCGCGCCTGGACAGTATACTTACCATATCCCCATTGGCAATATCAATTTTATCTGCGTCGTTTGTGTTGATTTCTACGTATGGCTCTCCCGCATGGACTTCGATAGGCTCTACCCTTCGGGTCATAGAGCCCGTGTGGTACTGGAAGAGGTTTCTCCCCGTGGTAAGGACGAAGGGATACTTCTTGTCAGCAAGCTCGGCAGAGGGCTTGTATTGGACCGGCGTGAACGAGCTTTTTCCGCGAGGGAAGCCAGCCCTGTAGAGGTATTCCGTGCCGGGGTGGTCCTTTGTGGGGCAGGGCCACTGGATGCCCCGCTTCCGGAGCCTTTCGTGGGTTATCCCGGCGAGGGCGGGCCAGAGCTCGCCGAGTTCCTTAAAAATTTCGCTTGATGATTCGTAATCCATTGGATAGCCCATTCTCTTTGACAGCTCGGATATTATCCACTTGTCCTCTCTTGCGTCTCCTGGCGGCACAACGGCCTTTCGCACCAGCTGGACTTTCCTTTCGGTGTTGATGAACGTTCCGCTCTTTTCCGCAAAGCACGTTGCCGGCAGCACCACGTCGGCCAGTTTTGCCGTTTCAGTAAGGAAGATGTCCTGCACTACGAGAAGGTCCAGGCTCTCCAGGGCCTTTACCGTGTGGTTCATGTTGGGGTCGGAGAGCACGGGATTCTCGCCCATGATGTACAGTGCCTTAAGCTTTCCCTTAATCGCCGCCGGCATCATTTCCGTGGCCTTGAGGCCCTCCTTGCCGGAAAGCGAAGTGCCCCACGCCTCCTCGAACTTCTTTTTTACCAGAGGGAAACTCACCATCTGGTAGCCGGGGTAGACGTTGGGGAGCGCGCCGGCGTCGCAGGCGCCCTGCACGTTGTTCTGCCCCCTGAGCGGGCTTACGCCCGTGTATTCCCTGCCGATATTCCCGGAGACCATGGCGAGGTTTGCCACGGTGTTAACGTTGTCCGTGCCGTGCGTGTGCTGTGTGATGCCCATGGTGTAGAAGATGCCTGCCCGCCTTGAGCCCCCGTAGAGCCTTGCGGCCCTGATGATGTCTTTTGGGGGAACGCCGGTAATCTTTTCCGCATATTGGGGCGTGAACCGCGTAAGCGATTTTTTCCATTTTTCAAAGCCCTCGGTCCTGTCCGCTATGAATTCGGCGTCATGGATGCCTTCCTTGATTATTACGTGCGCGATGGAGTTCAGAAGTGCCACGTCTGTGCCCGGCCTGAGCCGCAGGTGCAGATCGGCGGCCTTCACGAGGGGGACCCTCCTCGGGTCCGCGATTATCATCTTTGCGCCTCTTCTGAGGGCTTTAAGCATTTTGTTGGCGATGACCGGGTGTGTTTCCTTCGTGTTGGAGCCGATTATGAAAATCACATCCATGCCCTCTATCTCCCTGATGGAGTTGGTCATGGCCCCGGAGCCGAATATCGTGGCCAGACTGGCCACGGTGGGGGCGTGTCAAAGACGTGCGCAGTGGTCGACGTTGTTGGTGCCAACTGCCGCCCGTATGAATTTCTGGAACAGATAGTTTTCCTCGGTCGTGCACCTGGCCGAGGAAAGCCCGCCGACAGAGTCGGCGCCGTGTTTCTTTATAATATTTTTAAGCTTCGATGCCGTAAAGTCGAGGGCCTCGTCCCACGAGACTTCCTTGAACTTGCCTCTCTTTTTGATAAGAGGGGTCTTGAGCCTGTCGGGGCTGCTTACGAAGCTGTAGCCGAACCTGCCCTTCGCACAGAGCCAGCCTTCGTTCCAGGTGCTCATGGCAGAATCCACGCGAATTATATCGTTGTTCTTTACGTGGAGGGTAAGGTTGCAGCCGGTGCCGCAGTATGTGCAGACGGTGTCGACCTTGTTAACGTTCTTCTGCCTGCCCTTGTGCGCCCACAGCTTTCCGGTGAGCGCTCCGGTGGGGCATACCGCTACGCACTGCCCGCAGAACTCGCAGTCCAGGTCGCGTTCGAAGGGCGGGCATATCTTTGACTGAAAACCCCTGTAGGCGAAGTCTATTGCGCCGACGCCCTGCACCTCGTCGCATACCTTTACGCAACGCGAGCAGAGGATGCACTTTTCCATGTCCCTCTCGATGAAGGGGTTCCCGTCGCGGGTCTCGTAAGTCCTTCTTTCGCCCTCGTAGGGGTTCTCGCTTATCCCATAGTAGTAGGCGAGGTCCTGGAGCGTGCAGTCCCCGGCCTTCTCGCATACCATGCAGTCATTCGGGTGGTCCGAAAGCAGGAGTTCAAGGATGGTCTTTCTAAGCTCCACGATGTGCGGAGTAGAGGTCTTGACAACCATGTTCTCGCCGACGAGCGTTGTGCACGAAGTTACAGGCCTGGGGATGCCCTCGATCTCGACAAGGCACAACCTGCACCCGCCAAAAGACGTTAGCTTGGGGTGATGGCAGAGGGTCGGTATCGAGATGCCCGCCCGCCTTGCGGCGTCAAGGACGGTCATGTCCTTTCCCGCTATAACGTTTTTGCCGTCTATTGTGAGGTTAATCATATCCTACTCCCTGTCCACCGACTTGAACTTGCAGACCTCGAAGCACGCCCCGCACTTAACGCAGAGCGACTGGTCGATACGGTGTGGTTTTTTCTTTTCTCCCGTTATCGCACCGGATGAGCACGCCCTCAGGCATGCGCAGCAGCCCTTGCATAACTCCTCGATTATCGAATAAGTCAGGAGTTCCTTGCAGACCTTTGACGGACACCTGCCCGCGATGTGAACCTCGTACTCCTCCCTGAAATACTTGATGGTGCTCAGAATAGGGTTTGGCGCCGCCTGTCCCAGCCCGCAGAGCGAGGCGGACTTGACGTCGTTTCCGAGCTTTTCAAGGAGAGCGAGGTCAGACGTTTTGCCCCTGCCGGAGGTAATCCTTTCCATTATCTCAAGGAGCCTCTTGGTGCCCACCCTGCAGGGGACGCACTTTCCGCACGACTCCGACTGAGTAAACTGGAGGAAGTACTTGGCGACGTTGACCATGCAGTCGTCTTCGTCCAGGACTATCATTCCGCCCGAGCCGACAATGGAACCGACCTTTGCAAGCGACTCGTAATCTACGTTGATGTCGATCATGCTGGCCGGGATGCATCCGCCGGAGGGGCCGCCCGTCTGGACCGCCTTGAGTTTTTTGTCCTCCTCGATACCCCCGCCGATGTCGTAAACGATTTTCCTGAGGGAGATCCCCATGGGGACCTCGATGAGGCCGGAGTTCTTGATCTTGCCCGTAAGGGCAAAGACCTTTGTGCCCTTTGACTTCCCCTTGCCAAACGAGGCAAACCAGTTGGCGCCGTTACGGATAATGTAGGGGATGTTGGCCAGCGTCTCTACGTTATTGAGCACTGTGGGTTTGCCCCAGAGCCCTGCTTCCGTAGAACGCGGGGGAGTAATTCGTGGCATGCCGCGCTTCCCTTCAATAGAATACATAAGTGCGGTTGACTCCCCGCATACGAACGCTCCGGCACCCAGTTTTATCTTGATGTCGAAATTAAAACCGCTTCCGAGGATGTTTCTGCCCAGGAGTTTTTTCTTCTTGGCATGTTTGAGCGCCAGCCGGAGCCTTTCAACGGCAAGCGGGTACTCGGCCCTTATGTAGACGTAGCCAGAGTCGGCTCCAATGGCGTAGGCCCCGATAATCATTCCCTCTAGGACGGCATGCGGGTTGCCCTCGAGCAAGGCCCTGTCCATGAAGGCGCCGGGGTCTCCCTCGTCGGCGTTGCATATAATGTATTTCCTGTCCGACTCTACTGCCCGGCAGAACTCCCACTTTCTGCCCGTTGGGAAGCCTGCCCCGCCCCTGCCTCTTAGGCCGGATTCTTTTATAATCTCGATGGTATCTTCAGGGGTCTTGGACTTGAGCACTGACCTGGTAGCTTCGTAACCGCCGACGGCTATGTAAGCGTCGAGACTTTCAGGGTTGATTCTGCCGCAGTCCGAAAGCACGACTTTGGTCTGTTTTTTGATGAAATTGACGTAGCTGTCGTCTACAAGCCATTCTTTTATCGGTTTTCCGCCGACTACGTGCTTGCTGACGATTGTGCTTACCATGTCGGGCGTTACGTACTGGTAGGTGTATGTCTTGCCGTTGAGGACTACTTCTACGAGGACGTCTCGTGCGCACAGGCCCATGCAACCTACATGATGCATGGAACAGCCCTTCTTGAGGGCGGCCTTCACGTTGGACTTTTTGAGTTCTCTGCCAAACGCCCTCAGGACTTCTTCGCCGCCAGAGGCAATGCCGCCCGGTCCCATGCAGACCCTTATGCTGGTTTCCTTAGCCATTATTTCTTTTTCTTGAGCAACTTGATCTCTTTAAGGATTTTGGCTGGGGCAGCCTTGCCGTGCACTTTTTTATTGATGATAACGACCGGGGATATCGAGCATACCCCTACACAATTGACTTTCTCTAACGTAAACCCCATGTCCTCCGTGGTTTCTTGCTTGTCCGTAAGTCCGAGGTCTCTCTTGATGAAGTTGATAATCCTCTCGGAGCCCTTAACGTGGCATGCGGTCCCGGAACATGCGGTAATGATGTTTTTGCCCCTCGGGGCG
Source organism: Nitrospirota bacterium (assembly GCA_030667205.1). Lineage (GTDB taxonomy): Bacteria > Nitrospirota > Thermodesulfovibrionia > Thermodesulfovibrionales > JdFR-86 > DAOUWH01. Next base: position 5,785 of record DAOUWH010000005.1, on the reverse strand, counting down.
AGGTGGAACTGGGCATAGAAGGTAGCCACGCCGAAGAAGAAGCTCCTGGGCACCTCAAGCCTGTCGGCAATCCAGTTTACGGCTTCTTCGGGCAGATAGCCGAATTCTTCCTGCACGTCCTGCAGTAAAGGGATTACTGCGCCCTTTTCACCACGGTATTTCTCGTAGAGACTCTCAAGGGTCCCGGCGGCTTGTTCAACAGAAAAATCTTTACCCCTCATTTTCCTCCCTTATATATATTTTCCGAGAAGAATAGAACTAATATTTTATACGAGCAGGGAGGCGATTTTCAATCAGGTATTATTTATAAGGGCATAATTTGGGAATTTACCGGGCCGGAGGCACTGTAAAAGGCCAAAATGCGCAGTTGTCTCCCCTTGACATGCAATCCGCTAAAACCTTATTCTTAGCGTTATGAAGAAACCCTGGGCAGGCAGGTTCAAGTGGCGGACTTCGGGGACCGTTGAGTCCTTTACCGAGAGCGTGTCCTTCGACCGGAGGCTCTGGCCCTACGACATCGAGGGCAGCATAGCCCATGCCAGGATGCTGGGCCACACGGGCATCATCTCCAAAAGCGACTCAAAGAAGATAGTTAAAGGCCTCCGGGACATCGCCGGCGAGTTAGCAAAAGGTAAATTCAAATTCAAGTCCGGTCTCGAGGACGTCCACATGAACATCGAGGCCGCCCTCATAAAGAAAATAGGCCCCGTAGGCGGCAAGCTCCACACGGCGCGCAGCCGCAACGACCAGGTGGCCCTGGACATGAGGCTGTACCTCAGGGCCGAGACCAAAGAGCTGCTTGCGCTTATAACCGGGCTTCAGGAGGTCCTGCTCCACGTGGCCGAGAAGAACATCGGGATCATAATGCCGGGCTACACGCATATGCAGAGGGCCCAGCCAGTGTTGCTTGCGCATCACCTGCTTGCGTACGTGGAGATGCTCCAGCGCGACAGAGAGCGCCTTACGGACGGGCTCAAGCGCATAGAGGTGCTCCCGCTGGGCTCCGCCGCGCTTGCGGGCACGAGCCTCCCCGTAGACCGGAAATACGTGGCGGAGGCCCTCGGATTCAGGGCCGTATCACAAAACTCCATCGATGCCGTCTCGGACAGGGATTTCATGATTGAGTTTGTATCGGCAGCAAGCCTTGTAATGGTGCATCTTTCGAGGCTCGCCGAGGAACTTGTGCTCTGGGCCTCGGAGGAGTTCTCGTTCATCGAGCTTCCCGATGCCTACGCCACGGGCTCAAGCATCATGCCCCAGAAGAAAAACCCCGACGTGCCAGAGCTCGTAAGGGGGAAAGCCGGAAGGGTCTTTGGAAACCTCGTTGCCCTGTTTACCGTTATGAAGGGTCTTCCGCTTGCCTATAACCGGGACCTGCAGGAGGACAAGCCGCCGCTTTTCGATACGGCGGATACCGTAAAGGCATGCCTTGAGGTGCTTTCGGAGATGCTCCCTAAGATCAAATTCAACGCAGAGGCGATGTCTAAAGCAGCCGAAGGAGGCTACTCAACTGCCGCCGACGTGGCCGAATACCTTGCGGGAAAGGGGCTTCCGTTCAGAGATGCCCACGAGGTCACCGGCAAGCTCGTGCGCCATTGCGAACAGCAGGGCATAGCATTCGAGGACCTTTCGCGTGCCGATTTCAAGAGGTTTTCGACCCTTTTCGGCCCGGATATCCGTTCCCGGCTCGGCGTTAAGGCATCGGTGGGCTCAAGGCGCTCCGAAGGCGGTACGTCCCCGGCGCAGGTGAAAAGGCAGATCAAACGCCTGAAGAGACTGATCTTAAATTGAGAGCGCTCCGCCCCGGCACAGGGCTTCTGATACTCGTTTTACTTCCAGTCATACTTCTTGCTTCATGCGGCAGGAAAGGTCCGCCCACGCTTCCGGTCTATGAGCAGCCACTGGCCCCATCGGAGCTAACGGCTATCCACAGGGAGGGAGGGATATTTCTCGAATGGGACTATCCTTCCAGGAAACGCCGGATGGTAAAGGAGTTTAGTATCATGAGGTCCGGCACGTCCATCGCTGCTACCCGTGAACTAAGCTATGTTGATTCCGATATAAAGACGGCTCGGGAGTACAGCTATAAGGTCTTGGCCCTGAGCAAAGAAGGTGTGCCTGGCGAGGGCTTAAGAGAGGTCAAGCTCAAGGTGCTTGAGGTACCTTCGGCCCCCGCGGGGCTTGAGGCGGAAGTGGTGGCCGGGGGCGTGAGGCTCAGGTGGAGCCACCCGCAGGAGGGGGTGCTATTTAATGTCTACCGCAGCGCCGAGAGGGGTTTAAGCCCGATGAGGCCGGTCAACAGAGAGTCCATAACCAGCACGGAATTTATAGATAATCCCTATATGGCAAAGCCTGTTTTCTATACCGTGAGGGCGTTTACGGGCGGCCCGGAAAGGCACGAAGGGGCAAAGTCCGGGGAGGTGGAGGTTCGCCCCGAGGATTTCGTGCCGTCTCCGCCCGAGAAACTTAAAGCGGTGGTGGCCGGTGGAAAGGTGCTCCTTGCGTGGGAGGAAAGTCCCGAGGTCTGGGTCATGGCCTACAGGGTCTACAGGGCCTTGGAAGGCGAGGACTTCGTGCTTATCGGCGAGAGCAGGACACCAACTTTCATTGACGGCGAGGTCTTGGAAGGCAGGGTATCTTACAAGGTAAGGGCGCTCGGCCCTGCCCCTGAGGGGCCTTTGTCCGGGGCCGTATCGGTCAGAGCCGAATAGCCCCCTTTAACGGCAATTCAGGCCGCAGCCTTCCATTTCGAGTGAAAAGTGCCAGCGGCACTACCATGGACCATTGCATTTTAGAGGGAATTCTGCTATTAATGTAATGGATGTAATTAAACTAAATGCCCTTTAGGGGTGTTTTGGGGGGTTTGATGGACAACGATTTAAAGGCTATCCTTAGTCTTGCCAGACGTAGGGGAAGCAAGTATGTCAAAAAAGAGTATTCCACCAATGAATTCTCCGAACAGATGGCCGAGCTCGGCATATATATGCTTGAAAAGGTCGAGCGCCGCAATGCCGACAAGGAAGAACGCCTAACCCTTAAGGAACTCAGCGAGATTCAGCAGAGGGTTGACCATTTCAGAAAGGCGATATTTTCGCTTAAGCGCTCCGGGCTCAAGTAGTCGCTCTCTCCTTAAAAAGCAAATTTTGCCTTTTCTTTCGATAGGTTATTTACCGCATTTGCCCCGCCATATGTGATAGAATAATAGATGAAGGTAGTCTGCACCAACAGGAAAGCGTATCACGATTACCATATCGAGGATACCCTGGAGGCAGGCATTGCTCTTTTAGGAACCGAGGTAAAAAGCCTGAGGGAGGGCAGGGCCAACCTCAGGGACGGCTATGCGCTGATAAAGGGCGGCGAGGTCTTCATGCTGAACTGCCACATAAGCCCTTACAGCCACGGGAACATCACAAACCACGAGCCCTTGAGGACAAGAAAACTTCTCCTTAAGGCAGCCGAGATAAAGAAGCTTACGGGCAAGGTCTCCGAGAGGGGCTACAGCCTGATCCCGCTTAAGATATACCAGAAGGGGCCCAGGTTCAAGGTCGAACTCGGCCTTGCCAGGGGCAAGAGGTTCTTTGAAAAGAGGCAGGCCATAAAGGAGCGCGAGGCCAAAAAAGAAATTGAGAAGGCCTTGAAAGCTTCGAGATAATTAGAAAGGGGGCGATAGGCTTCGACGGGGGTTATGAAACCCGTGTTGCATGCCGTGGGTCCATCACCACGTAAAGACGGTGGAACAAAACACAAACGCCAACACTGAACTGGCACTCGCTGCTTAATTAAAGCGGCGCGCTCTACCGGAGGTTGCCTGTGCACCGGCAAGAGCGTCGATCAGCAGGCTGGCCCTGCGGGGCTTCTCCCGTCCGCGGGGTAAGATTTAGGGAGATGGGACAGTGTAAGGCCTTGCTGTTGGCTTAGCACAGTCCGAGACTAAATAAACAGCATAAGCATGTAGACGCCCGGGTGTAGTACTTTCGGACAGGGGTTCGATTCCCCTCGCCTCCACCATCCTTCGCCAAGGCTGCGGATGGCAGGCCATTAAAAGCAGGTGGCCTTTTGGGATTTGTTCGCAAGGGGTTTTAAAAGGTGAACTCCGCGCCGTGTCAAGCGCGTTCAATTCACGTTTGGTTGTTCAGCGTTTCTCTTAAGTTCCCTAACAGTTCCGCGGGTGAGACAGGCTTTGACACAAATGCCACATCCTCGCCCGGTCTGAATTTTTCTATAACGCCCACCGTGGGGTCAGTTTAAGGCTTCGTGCTGCTCTTCTCTGTTTCTCGTCTCTGCCTTTGCGTCGAAGGCGGGGATGTCGACTGTGACTATGGTGAACTCTCCCTCGGCGCTTTCGACGAAGAGGTCCCCGCCATGGTCGTTGACGATGCTCTGGCTGATGCTTAGCCCGAGGCCCGTGCCGGTCCCTTTTGGTTTTGTGGTGAAGAACGCGTCCGTGACCTTTCCGATTATGGCCGGTGAGATCCCGGTGCCTGTGTCCGTAAAGGTTATCCTCACTTGGGGGACGCCTCCCATGGCGACCTCTTCCGCGGCAATCGTGAGCGTTTTGTCCTTGCCTCCATGGGGGTATTTCTGGTCCAGCGCATAGTTGGCGTTGTTTATTATGTTCAGGAACACCTGCTCCATCTGCTGCTTGTTGGCCTGCACCTTCGGAAGCTCCACGGGGATATCCGCCTGGAGGTTGACACCCTTTGTCAGAAGCTGCGAGCTGGTGATGGCGAGCACGCCCGAGAAAAGGTCGCTAACCGAGAGGGATGTCTTTATTTCGCTGGCGGAGCGGGCAAAGGACAGGAGGCTGCTGACAATGAGCGCGATGCGGTCGCCCTCTATTATTATGCGTTCGGATATGTCCCTGTCGTCTTTCTTTTTGGAACGGTTAAAAAGTATCTGGGCGTAGTTGATGATGCCGTTTATGGGGTTGTTTATCTCGTGGGCCACGCCCGCGGCCAGCTCTCCGACGGAGGCGAGCTGCGCGGAGCGGAGGGCCGCTTTCTCAAACCTTGTTTTTTCTGTGATATCGCGGACGTATTCTATGACACCGGTTATCTCGCCGGTCTTGGAATCAACAAGCGGGAAGGTAAACAGCCCAAGCCAGCCGGTTTGTCCTTCCGGGCCTTCAAGGGGGACAACCTCATAGTCCTGCGCACCACTCTTCAGGGTCCTCAGGGTGGGGCAGGGCTCGCAAGGCTCTGTGCGGCCATGGAATGCCGCATAGCACTTTTCCCACACAAGTGTTTTATTGGGATACCATTTTTCCACGGCGGGGTTTACGCGGATAATGTTTAAATCCCTGTCGAGGATGTTTATACCGTCCTGGATGCTGTCGAGGATATCCGCAAGGAAGTGTTCGCTTTCCCGCAGCGCCTCCTGCATCTTTACCTTCTCGGTTACTTCCATGCCGTGCTCCACAACAGCGGCGATTTCGCCCTTGTCGTCGAATATCGGGTATGTGTAGATATCTACGGCCTTTCCCACAGATGTCGCGGGCTGGAATGTGAAAGCCGGCTTCTTTGTCTCGATGGTCTCCTTCACCACGCAGCCGGGGCATATATCGTCCCTTGCCTGATAGGCCTCGTAGCAAAGCCTGCCTGCCAGGTCCGTGCCGAACTGTTTCTCAATGGATTTGTTATAGCTGACTATCCTGTAGTCGATGTCCACGACGGTCATATAGCCGCTAATCGCATTATAGGTGGTGCGGAGTCCTTCCTCCGCTCTCTGGAGCGCCTCCTCGTCCTGCTTGCGCGCGGTGATGTCCCTTACGAGTTCGATGCCGCCT
>DAOUWH010000268.1 GCA_030667205.1 Nitrospirota bacterium | reverse complement strand
CGGGGGCATAGCCGAGTGTAAAGGCCCCCCGGGCCTCTTCGGATATGCCTCTCTTCTCAAGATAACCTTTGGCGGGTCCGGACCTCTCAAGCGAGGTCTTAAAGAAATCGAGGGCCTCGCGGTTTGCGGCCTTTATGGAGTCCTTAAGGCTCCTCTCGCCGGGCTTCCGGGGCGCAAGCTCCACGCCCGCTTTTTTCGCAAGCAGCTCCAGCGCCTCGGGGAACGTAAGGCCCTCGTAGCGCATGACGAAGCCGAAGATATCCCCTCCGGCGCCGCACCCGAAACAGTGAAAAATCTGCTTGGGGCGGCTGACCATGAAGGAGGGTGTTTTTTCGGAGTGGAACGGGCAGCGCCCTTTAAAATTCTGGCCCGCCTGCTTTATGGCGACATAGTCCGAGACAAGCTCCACGATGTCGAGCCTGCTCTTGATTTCCTCTACGGCGTTATCAGTGCTCATTAATATTTAATTATATGCCAATGCAACTAAAGATTGCGATTTACGCTTCCGCTACTCTCTACAACCGCTGGCCGGGATGAAATGGGAATTCGCCTCAAGTTCCCTCGAACATCGGACGCTGATTAGGAGTTTAGGGGGTTTCCGCCCGTTTGTCAAGACCTCCGGGGCTCTTAAAGCCTGCTTATTCGCTTGAAGCCCGAACAGTCGTAGATATTAAGCGGCTCTTCCTTCGAAAGCTCATCGAGCATGAGGTTTATGCCGAGCGTGTCGCTGGAGATGTGCCCCGCGATAACGACGTTTACGTGGTGCTTTTCGGCCTCCTTGCGGTGCTCCTCGCCGATGTGCATGCCCACGACGGTGTTTATGCCGCTTGAGGAGATGCTCTGAAAGATGTCCTTGGAGCCCCCGGTGCCGCCGGTCATGTCCACGAATATCCTGCCCGCGGTCCTGCGCTCCGAGCCGATAAGCGCCTTGGGGCCGGCGCCCTGCCTTCGGGCCTCCTGGTATTCGGGTATGGAGTGAAGGAGGTCCATGACGTCGGAGACCCTGTAGGGTTTTTCATCGTCGAACCGCTCTTGCAGGTAGGTGGCCACCATGTTGTCCGTGAGGGTGTGCATGCACATAAAGGGTATTTCAAGGAGCCGCGCGGCGTCCACCGCCCGGGTGTGGTTTGCAGGCATGAGGCGGCGCTCCACCTCCTTTATCCTCTTGTCCATGAGGTCCTCGGCAACCGAGATGGGCACCCCGAAGCGGCCGAGGATGTCGGCCTGCATGCCCATGACGTCGTACAGGGTGGCGTAGGCGCGCCCCTCGGGATGGTGGGCTATCATGAGGTCTATGGGCTCGCCCCTTTCTCTGAGGGCGTGGGCGAGCATGACCTCGGGCCCCTCGATGTCGATGCCCACGAGGGCGTTTTTTATGTCTTCCTCGCCGGTACCGTTCAGGATGCGCGAGTCGGAGTAGGGGTTGGTGAAGCTCTCGGTGTCGAAGAACTCCTTGTCGGCGTCCTTGAGGGCGTCGTAGTCCTTCTTCCGGGCCGCAAGCTCCTTGCCGATGAGCTCTTCGCCCCTGGGGTCGTTTTTAATTCCGGTCTGTACGGCCTTTTCGTAGAGGTCCCTTAGCTTCACGCAATCCTCCTGGTCTCGGTTTCGGATAGCGGAGACGGTTTATCGCGAACGGAACGGCCTGAACTTCTTCCGGGCCCTTTTGCGGGCGGCAGCCTGTTTTTTCTTCTTCATGACGCTTGGTTTGTCGAAGTGCGCCTTTTTCTTTACGTCCGAGAGGATGCCGGATTTCTGGCATTCCCGCTTGAATTTTCTAAGCGCCGCCTCCAAGGACCCCTCTGAAGTAACTCTTACAGAGGGCATTTATTTCTCACTCCCCTCTATCCCTTGAATTCCTATTTGCTAAAGTAGCATAAAGATTAACATAATCCCCCGGGCGGGTCAAGGGGGGGCAGGGCCCCTTTCCCGATAAAATTCCAATGGTTTTGAGGGGTTTGGGGGGCGTTAGAGCAGTTTCTGCGAGATGGCAATGGAGACGAGGATAATCGCAAGACCCACGGGGACGTCTATCAAAAGCGCAACAGAGCCGATGAGCAGGCCCCAGCTGGCGGCGGCGAACCCGGCTATCCATATGAGCAGTTTGATCAAACCCATACGCTTTTATATTTAACACGTGAAAGGCCGGAAGTCAAGGAAATTTGAGG
>DAOUWH010000089.1 GCA_030667205.1 Nitrospirota bacterium | reverse complement strand
TGATTATCGTCCCCTCCCTGATGCCAAGCGAAACGGTGCAGCCAGTGCCGCAGTACGGGCAAATGGTGTCCTTCTCGTCCATGAACCACAGCCTCGAGAGATACCTGTAAGGCTTGCTGCCGAGGGCGCCGACCGGGCATATGTCTATGCACTGGCCGCAGAACTCGCAGTCGAGCGTTTCCTCGAAGGCGGGGCTCACCTTGCTCTTAAAACCCCTTCCAAGGATGCTTATCGCATGCACGCCCTGATGGTCGCCGCAGATGCGCACGCATTTTCCACAGAGTATGCAGCGGTTGGGGTTGCGCTCAACAAGCGGCGCCGCGTTGCTTACGGGCTCGTCCTTCCTCTCGCCGACGAAACGGTTCTGGGATGGCCCGTACTTGAAGGCCAGGTCCTGGAGTTCACATTCCCCGGCCTTGTCGCAAATGGGGCAGTCCAACGGGTGGTGGACAAGAAGGAATTCCAATACGGATCGGCGGACCCTCCTGACCTTTGGAGTATCCGTATGCACCACCATTCCCTGCTTAACCGGATGTCCGCATGAAGAGGCGAGCTTTCTGCCTCCTTCTATTTCCACGACACACATCCTGCAACTGCCGTATGGGGTGAGCCTGCGGTCCCAGCACAGGCGCGGAATGTATATTCCGTTTGCAATCGCCGCCTCGAGTACTGTACTGCCTGGCTCTACGGAGATTTCTTTACCGTCTATGCTGAGCTCTATCATCTTGCTGACCTCCATTGAAAAGTCCCTTCTAACTGGTATATATATACAAGTCCTCAATCCTCTTCGCTTCCCTGCGTTTTTTCAGCTTATTGAGGCCCCCTGAAGTCCCAGTATTTCCATTTGAGATAGTCATTAATCGCCGTTGCCGCCTTTCTTCCGGCGCCCATTGCCGAGATAACCGTCGCAGCCCCTGTAACTATATCCCCGCCGGCAAAGACACCCCTCGCCGAGGTCATGCCTGTCTCATCGGCCATTATGTAACCTTTTTTGTTTAATTTTAAATCCGGCATGGTTTTCGGCAAAAGCGGATTCGCCCTTGCCCCGAGCGCGGAAATCGCTACGTCTATTTCCACCTGGAATTCACTGCCTTTTACGGGGATAGGCCTTCTCCTGCCTGATTCATCGGGCTCTCCCAATTCCATTTTCACACATTCAACCGCACAGACATTCCCCTTACCATCGTCAATAAACCCTGTTGGGTTCGTCAGCAGCAGGAATTCTATTCCCTCCTCATGCGCATGGTGGACTTCCGCCTTTCTCGCCGGCATCTCAGCCTCGGAACGTCTGTATATAAGATAGACCTTTTCCGCACCAAGCCTTAACGCCACTCTTGCCGAGTCCATGGCAACATTGCCGCCGCCGACTATTGCGGGCCTTTTAGCTACTTTTATCGGAGTATCATATTCCGGGAAAAGATAGGCCTTCATTAAATTGGCCCTTGTCAGAAATTCATTCGCAGAGTAAACGCCATTGAGGTTCTCCCCGGGTATTCCCAGAAACATAGGCAACCCCGCGCCTATTCCTATATAGACGGCGTCATATCCCTGCTCGTTTAATAGCTCATCAACGGTATACAACCTTCCAACCACCGCGTTAACCACGACTTCAACACCTAACTTTTGTATATATTCAACCTCTCGCCCCACTATTGCCTTTGGAAGCCTGAACTCCGGTATGCCGTAGACTAATACCCCGCCTGCTTTGTGTAACGCCTCGAATAAAGTGACCTGATGCCCTGCCTGTATCAGGTCGGACGCGCAGGTCAGGCCGCCGGGGCCAGAGCCTATTACAGCTACTTTTCTGCCAGTAGGCTTTGGTTTTTCGGGGAGTTTAACCTCGCCTTTTTCCGCCTCGTAATCAGCGACGAACCTCTCGAGGTTGCCTACGGCGACAGGCTCGCCCTTCTTGCCTACAAGGCACCGGGCTTCACATTGTACCTCTTGGGGGCAGACCCTCCCGCAGACAGCGGGAAAAGAGTTTTTCTCTTTTATCTTATAACAGGCCTCCACGAATTTCCCATCTTTAATCAAACTTATAAATGCAGGTATATTTACCTCCACAGGGCACCCGCCCATGCAGGCCGGCCTCTTGCATACCAGACATCTGGAGGCCTCTTCCATCGCTTCTTCAGGAGAGTATGCGTAAGGGACCTCCTCAAAATTCCTGGCCCTCTTCAGGGGGTCCTGCTCTCTCATCTGTACTCTCTTTTTAGCTTTTTTCTTCTCCTCCATCTTATTTGCCCCCCTTTATTGCTTCTGTATATCTTTCCATAGCTGCCTTTTCCTCGTCAGGATACATCCTCTGCCTTTCCATAAGCAGGTCGAAATTGACATCGGCCCCGTCGAATTCAGGGCCGTCGACACAGCAGAACTTTGTCTCACCCCCCACTTCTACCCTGCAACCGCCACACATCCCTGTCCCGTCAATCATGATTGAATTTAAACTGACTACTGTTTTTACGTTATATTTTTCTGTTGTCTTGCATACGAATTTCATCATGATAGCCGGACCGATGGCAATTACCATATCTATATCGCCGCCTTTTAAAAACTCTTCCAGGGGGACCGTTACTACCGCCTTTCTGCCATAAGAGCCGTCGTCCGTTGTGATAACCAGTTCGTCCGACACGTCCCGCATCTTGTCTTCCCAGAAAAGGAGGTCCTTATTCCTTGCGCCTATGATTGAAAGGACCTTATTGCCCGCTTCCTTCAATGCCCTGGTTATCGGATAGACAGGCGCAATCCCGACTCCGCCGCCCACGCACACAACCTTGCCGAAATTCTCTATGTGCGAAGAGACGCCGAGGGGGCCGATGACGTCGGATATGAAATCACCTTCATTTAATGTCCCGAGGTGCTCGGTCGTCTTCCCGACCTTCTGAAAGACAGTAGTCAAGGTCCCTTTTTCCCTGTCAAAATCGGCAATAGTTAAAGGGATTCTCTCTCCTTCTTCATGTATCTTAAGGATAAAGAAATTCCCTGCCTCCGCCTTCTTTGCGATATCCTTTGCCTCAAACTCAAATAAGGTCACAAATTCTGACAACTCCTGCTTTTTCAAAATTTTGAACATTGGTTGTCCTTTCTTGTCTATATCTCCGAACTAATGCCGGATAAAAGCACCTCAGGGTGCCTTTACCCATTAAATTTCTACGCCTCCACCGCCTGTTTCTTGATGAGTTCCTCGCGCAGGCTCGCCGGGCCTGTGCGCACGTTGCCGAACTTGCACCGCGCGAAACACGAACGGCACTTTACGCACTTTTCCTGCTCTATGTGGTGCGCGATCTTCTTCTCGCCCCATATCGCATCGGAGGGGCAGACCCTCTTGCACGCGCCGCAGCCCTTGCAGTCCTCGTCTATATAGAAAGTGACCAGTTCCTTGCAGACGCCGGCCTTGCACCAGCCTTCCTCTATGTGGGAGCGGTATTCTTCCTCAAAGTACTTTATCGTGGTCAGCACAGGATTCGGAGCCGACTGTCCCAGCCCGCAAAGCGACCCGTCGATGATATCGTAGGACATATCTACAAGGGTCTCTATATCGCCCTCTTTCCCGCGGCCTTCCGTAATGTCGATTAGCTTGTCAAGCATTACCTGTGTCCCTATCCTGCAGGGCGTGCACTTGCCGCAGGACTCGTCGGCCGTAAAATCAAGGAAGAACTTCGACACCGAGACCATGCAGTTGCCGTCGTCCATGACGACCATGCCGCCGGAGCCGACTATTGCGCCCGTCTCTGTGATGTCCTCGAACGTGACGGGAGTGTCCAGGAGGCTCTCGGGGATGCAGCCGCCGGAGGGGCCGCCGAGCTGGACGGCCTTGAACTTCCTGCCCTTGGGGACGCCGCCGCCGATGTCATAGATTACCTTCCTCAGAGGCATGCCCATCGGCACCTCTATGAGGCCGATGTTGTTGATAGAGCCCGTGAGGGCGAAGACCTTGGTGCCCGGAGACTTCTCCGTGCCGAGGACCCGGAACCACTCGGCACCCTTCAGGATTATCTGCGGCACATTGGCCAGCGTCTCGACGTTGTTCAGCACGGTGGGCTTGCCCCAGAGCCCTGCTTCCGTGGAGCGGGGGGGAGTCAGCCTCGGCATGCCGCGCCTCCCCTCGATAGAATACATAAGCGCGGTCGATTCACCGCACACGAACGCGCCTGCGCCGAGGTAGGGCTCTATGTCGAGGCTGTAGCCCGAGCCCAGTATGTTTTCGCCGAGGAGGCCGTACTCCCTGGCCTGCTTTATGGCGATGCGGAGTCTCTTGACGGCCAGCGGGTACTCGGCCCTCACGTAGATGTATCCCTGTCTGGCGCCGATCGCCTTTCCGCCGATTATCATCCCCTCCAGCACGACGTGCGGGTCGGCCTCCATGATGCTGCGGTCCATGAAGGCGCCGGGGTCGCCCTCGTCGCCGTTGCAGAGTATGTACTTCTCGTCACTTGGATACCCGGCGCAAGAGGCCCACTTTCGCCCTGTGGGGAAGCCCGCGCCCCCGAGGCCGCGGAGGCCGGATTCCGTCATGGTCTCGCATATCTCTTCCGGGGTCATCTCCATAAGGGCCTTTGCCGCCCCCAGGTAGCCGTCCCTGGCGATGTACTCGTCTATGCTCTCGGGGTCTATCAGGCCCTTGTTCCTCAGGGCCCTCAGCACCTGGAGGTTGAAGAACGGAATGTCCTTCATGGCAGGCACTGCGTGCTTCTTCTCGGGCTCCTTGTACATGAGCTTTTCAACCGGCCTGCCCTTGAGGAAGTGCTCCTCCACAAGGAACGGGACGTTGTCGGGCGTGAGCTTTTTGTAGAATATGCCCTCAGGGTAAGCGGTCAATATCGGACCCTCGGCGCAGAAGCCGTTGCAGCCCGTGATAACGACCCTGTACTCGTTATCGAGCCCCTTGCCCTTGAGTTCCTGCTCGAGGGCGTCTTTTAGATCGAGCCCTCCCATTGCGATGCAGCCGGTGCCCCCGCATATCATCAGGTTCGCACGGTAATTGACCATTTTCCCAATCCCTCCGTCAATTCCAGTTAGTAATTTTCATAAGTGCCTAATAAGAAGTCTCGCTCCCCACCACAAGCGCGTATTCCTCGACCACATTGCCGCCGATGACGTGCTCGTTTAAAACCTTCCTCATCTTGTCGGCGTTGAGGGAGCAGTACTTGACCGGCGCCTCGCCCACTATCTCCACAGTTGCCATGGGCTCCTTCACGCAGAAACCGGCACACCCCGAGGTAGTGAGGATAACGTCCTTTACTTCCTTTGCCGCCATCTCGTCTATAAGGGCGTCCATCACGGCCCTTGCGCCGGCCGCGATGCCGCAGGTGCCCATGTGCACCGTGACCTTCGCCCTGTTTCCTCCCTCCCTGAGCTTAAAGGTAGCCTGATGCTTTTCTTTTATCTTCTTAAGGTCGTCTACTGTAATCCTCCCCATTATTGCCACCCCCTACCGGTATTGGTCTACCAGCTCTCCCGTCTTTACCGGGTCTATCGAGCCGTGTGTGTTTTCGCCCACGACGACCACGGGCGCAAGCCCGCAGGCCCCCAGACAGCGCACGCTCTCTAAAGAGAACTCCTTGTCCGGCGTGACCTCGCCGATATCTATCTTGAGCACTTCCTTGAGCTTCTCGACAATCTCCTCAGCCCTCTTGACATAGCAGGCGGTCCCGAGGCATATCCTGATGTTGTGCTTGCCCCTGGGCTTCATCGTAAAGAACGAGTAGAACGAGACCACGCCGTGCACCTCGCTCACCGAGATGTTCAGCCCCCGTGCAATATGCCTCTGCACCACCGGAGGCAGGTAGCCCACAACCCCCTGCGCCTCCTGGAGCACGGGTATCAGGCTTCCGGGCCTGCCCCTGTAGTCCACTATGATATCGTCGAGCTTCGCCGCGGCCTCCTTGGTATAGTCCTCGTCCTCCTGGTCGGGCGCGGCGTGCTTTTTGCTGATGTCGACGGCCTTTTTCGTAGCCTCAACGAGTACTACCGGCGAAAGCGGCTTCGGCAGGTAGTCCACTATCCTCAGGCTCAGGGCTTCCCTGATGTTCTCCTGGGACGGGTACCCCGTCATGATGATGACGTTTATGTCCGGGTTCTTGGCCCTGACCTGTCTTATAAAATCAAGGCCACCCATCTCGGGCATCTTTATGTCGGTAATCAAGAGGTCATATACGTTTTCCTTTAGCAATTCGAGCGCGTTCCGCGCAGAAAGCGACGTCTCGACGTAGTAGCCCTCGGCGCTGAGAATCCGCTCGCAACTCCTGAGCACTATCTGCTCGTCGTCGACTACAAGCACATTACCTTTCATTTGCCAGTGTCCTCCTGATTCCGTTATTTATATCGTCCCTGATAAGCTTCAGCACATCCGGCAGGTTAATCGGCACGTCGCCGAGCTCAGCCTTGATGCCCTCCGTATCGAACTCGTAACGGGCACCGTCCCTGTCATAAACGAGCGAGTAGTCCACCTCCGGGTGCCCGGCAACGAGCGCGGCCATGGTGGAGCCCATATCGCCCAACGGCTTGCTATCGATATGGCTAAGTTGATACTCCGCCGATATTGAGGTGCCCTTCCCCTCATC
>DAOUWH010000030.1 GCA_030667205.1 Nitrospirota bacterium | reverse complement strand
GCGTGGGCCGGGATGAGGAAGATTCCGCGAGCCGCCTTAAAGGCCATAAAGCAAAACGCCGCCTTCGACGTCGAAAGGATTGACGAGATAGAGGCCGAGGTAAAGCACGACGTAATCGCCTTCCTCACCTCGGTGGCCGAGCACGTGGGGCCGGAGTCCCGCTACATCCACATGGGGCTTACCTCCTCGGACGTGGTGGACACCGCGCTTTCGCTTCAGATGCGCGAGGCCCTCGCCATAATCATCCGCGACGTGGGCGAGCTAAGGGATGCCCTTAAAGAAAAGGCATACGAGTATAAAGACACCCCGTGCATCGGCAGAAGCCACGGTGTACATGCCGAGCCCATGACGTTCGGTCTGAAATTCGCCCTGTGGTACGGGGAGATGGGCCGTAACCTGGAGCGCCTGAGGCGCGCGGGCAGGGCAATCAGCGTGGGAAAACTCTCCGGCGCCGTGGGCACCTTCTCAAACGTCCCCCCCGCGCTTGAAGAGCTGGTGTTAAAAAAACTCGGGCTTAAGCCCGAGCCACTGGCCACGCAGGTCGTACAGCGCGACCGCCATGCCGAGTACCTGAGCACGCTTGCCATCCTTGGGGCGGGCATGGAGAAGATCGCCGTGGAGCTAAGGCACCTTCAGAGGACCGAGGTGCTTGAGGCCGAGGAGCCTTTTACCAAAGGGCAGAAGGGTTCATCCGCCATGCCGCATAAACGAAACCCTGTCGGATGTGAAAACCTCTCGGGCCTCGCGCGGCTGCTGAGGACCAACGCGATGGCCGCCCTGGAGAACGTCGCCCTCTGGCACGAGCGCGACATCTCGCAGTCCTCGGTCGAGAGGGTCATAATCCCCGACAGCTCGATACTTGCGGACTACATGCTTGCGAGATTGACGGGGATCATCAGGGGCATGCACGTCTACCCCGCCCGGATGAAGCACAACATGGAGCTTAGCTACGGGCTCTACAATTCCCAGAAGGTGATGCTCGCCCTCGTAGAGCGGGGCCTTACGCGCGAGGAGGCCTATGCCCTTGTCCAGACAACAGCGATGCAAAGCTGGAAGAAGCGCAAGGATTTTAAGACTCTGCTTAAGCAAAACAAATCGATAACAAAACACCTCGGCAAGTCGGAGATCAACGAGATATTCGATCTAAAGCACTATCTCAGGAACGTAAACTACGTCTTCGGGCGGGTTTTTAAGAAGAAGTAAGTCTCCTTAGCAGTTCACTTTCCTGTGGCCGGTGCCGAGGGATTCCCTGAGCACTTCGAGGAACGCCGCTACGACCTCGGGGTCGAACTGCCTGCCGGTGTGCCTTTTTATTTCCCGGATGGCTTCCCTGTAACTGCGGGCGCGCCGGTAGGGCCTGTTGTCGGTAATTGCCTCGAAGGAGTCGGCCACGTGCAGTATCCGCGCGCCGATGGGAATTTTTTCCCCTCCGATGCCCGCGGGATACCCCTGTCCGTCGTAGCGTTCGTGGTGGTGGGCGATAAGCGGGATGATGTCTTCGAGCTGTTTTATGCCGCTCAGGATCTTTACGCCCTGCTCCGCGTGTTTTTTGACTATCGCAAACTCCTCCGGGGTGAGCCTCCCCGGTTTCTCAAGCAGGGAGTCGTAGGTGCCTATCTTGCCGATGTCGTGCAGAAGCCCCGCTATCCTGAGGTTCCTGATCTCGGCCTTTGGCAGCCCCATCTTCAGCGCGACCTTCTCTGAGTACATCCCTACCCTTTCGGAGTGCCCCTTGGTCCAGTGGCTCTTGGCGTCAAGGGCCTGGGCCATAGCGCTTGTCAGGTTAACCACCATGTCCTTGAGCTCGGCCGATTGTGCCCGTATCTTACCCGAGGCCTTCGACATTATGCCGTAGAGCACCAGGAAAAGAAGCGAGAACCCGCCGCCCAGGCTAAGCCACACTATCCGGTGCTGGGATGCGATGGCGGCATACAGCGGCCCCATGTCCTCGTAGACCTCGACGACGCCGGTGATCTCGCAGGCGTCGTCGAACGTGATGGGTACATAGAGCTCCAGGACTTTCCCTTCCGGTTCAGCACCGAGGTTGTTATATTTCCCATTTATGTAGGAAGTGCCTGAGATGCAGGCGGCCACCGCGCCTTCCAGTGCCGCGTTCATGTGCTCGTTGTCAGGGAAGCTTTTGCCTACCAGTTCCCTGTCTTGAGACCATATGACCACACCGCCGCTGTTCCAGAACTTCAGTTTGCTGATGGTGGCCCCAAGGGGAATAGCCCTTACCTTTCTGGAGAAAGAATCGTATTCGGCGCCTGTCTTGGGGGCCAGGAAGTCCTCGGGCGCAAAGTCGGCCCGGACATGCCCGGCGACGGCCTTTGCCGTCTGGTCATGGGCCCTTTTGAGCATGTTGCGCTCAAGGGCATTGCTTACGACCCATCCAAAGGCAATGCCAAACGCGATAAGCGCCGCGAAGCACAGGACGGAGAAACGTTGTATGAGGGATAATTTCGGTATAATCAAATTAGTAGACATTATACGCTTTAGTAAACATTATACACTATAACCCCCTGTAAAATAAAGGCAAATCCGGGGTCATAACAAGAGGTGCTAATCTCTGTTTTCTATGGCGGGTCTTGCCCTGAGGCGTTTTTTCTCGGAAATCCTCTTTTTCTCGGCGAGCATTTTTTCCTTCGCCCGCTTCGAGCGTTTTTTCTTCTGGCGGCGAATTTTGGCGATTCTCCGGGCCTCCTCGCTCTGGCGGCCCTTTATCTGTGCCTCGACCTTGTCGGCGAGGGTGGCGCGGGCGTGGTAGCGGTTGAGGGCCTGCGTGCGCGCCCGTGAGCATTTTACCTCGATGCCGGTGGGGAGGTGTTTCAGGTAGACGCAGGTGGCGGTCTTGTTGACCTTCTGCCCGCCGGGGCCGCCGGAGCGAATAAAACTTTCCTCGATGTCCTTTTCCCTGATGCCGAGGGAGGCCAGCCTCTCTTTCAGGGCCTTTTCCTTGGCCCCGGTTACGGGGAATATGCTCATAACATTAAAATACTAAATTCGAAGCACTAAAAAATACTAAATTCGAAGCACTAAATTCTAAATAATTTCTAATGGCCCAAATTCCAGACACAGAACTATCGGTTGAAAGTTCGATATTGGGATCTGTTTAGGATTTCGATATCAGTATTTAGAAATTAAAGGCTCCACCTCTTCCCTGCCGACACTGTTTTCTCAATCGCCCTCTCAAGCCTGATTAAAAAATCCTCGCGGGGGATCGCGCGCGCCCCGAGGCCTTTGAAGAATTCCGTGGTGACCTGGCAGTCGATGATATCGAAGCCCCACGCCGAAAGTTTTTTAACAAGGGCCGCGAGCGCGACCTTCGAGGCGTCCGGTGCGGTAGTGAACATCGACTCTCCGAAGAAGGCCCCTCCGAGGGCCACCCCGTAGAGGCCGCCCTTAAGCTCGCCGTCGTGCCATGACTCCACCGAGTGCGCATGGCCCCTGCGATGAAGCTTGATATATGCCTCTGCCATCTCGGGCGTTATCCATGTGCCTCCGTCGTCGGCCCTGTGCACCTCTGCGCATTTTTTTATCACGTCTTCGAAGGCGGTATCCATTGTGACTGTATAGATATTCTTCTTGATGGTCTGCCTGAGACTGCGGGATACCTTTAATTCATCAGGGAAAAGCACGAGCCTCGGGTCGGGCGACCACCACAGTATGGGCGAGCCCTCGCTATACCATGGGAATATGCCGAGGGAATAGGCCAGCAGGAGGCGCTCCTCCGAGATGTCCCCGCCCACGGCCAGCAGGCCCTCGGGCTCGGCCAGCTCCGTCGGGGGGAATGCTAACTCCTCTGTCAGGCGAAAGATTGGCATATAATAAGAATTATAACCAGTTTATCCCCCCATTAGAAAAAACAATTATCCGCTTGGGGGTTTTTATCTACCAAAAGCTTGACATATGGCTAAGCGCTCGTTTATTATTTTGAGGCGCTTTTGACCTATCAAGTTATTTTATAAGGGAAAATTAGCAGGTCTGAATAAACTATGAGCCTTGCGACATTCAAGGGCGGCATTCACCCGCCCGACAAGAAGGAGCTTTCAAAGGACGCGGCGATAACCCCTGCCAGCGCGCCCGACAGGGTCGTAATCCCCCTGAGCCAGCACATCGGGGCGCCCTGCAACGCCCAGGTAGAGATTGGCCAGGAAGTGAAAGCCGGCCAGGTCGTGGGCTCCACCGAGGCGTTCGTCTCGGCCCCGGTGCACGCCTCGGTCTCGGGCAAGGTAGTCGCCATAGGGGAGTTCCCAAACGCGATGGGCAGGATGGTGCCCTCCATAGTAATAGAGAACGACAAGAAGGACGAGTGGGTGGAGCTTACCGAGACCGCCGACTACCTCTCGCTCTCGTCGGAAGACCTCACGCAGAAGATAAGGGACGCCGGGATCGTCGGGATGGGCGGGGCGGCCTTCCCCACAGTGGTAAAGCTCTCGCCTCCGAAGGAAAAACCAATTGACACTATTATTCTTAACGGCGCCGAGTGCGAGCCCTACCTTACCGGGGACTACAGGCTCATGCTCGAGAGACCAGAAGAGATAGTAGAAGGCTTAAAGATACTGATGCGGGCCCTCGGCGTTAAGAAGGGAATGATAGGAATAGAGAACAACAAGCCCGACGCGGTGGCCAGGATGAAAGAGGCGGCCTCGGGGGAGAGTAATATCGAAGTATGCGCCCTGGAGGTCAAGTACCCGCAGGGCGCGGAGAAGATGCTTATCGACGCGCTTGCCGGCCGGCAGGTCCCCTCCAAGGGCGGCCTTCCGATGGACGTCGGCGTGGTGGTGCAGAACGTGGGCACCGCCCTTGCCATCTACGAGGCCGTCAGGTACGGAAAGCCCCTCACCGAGAGGGTCGTGACCGTCTCGGGCGAGGGCATCGCCATGCCCGGCAACCTCATGGTAAAGATAGGCACCTCCGTGGGACATCTGTTAAATGAGTGCGGGGGGCCGAAAGGCGAGGCCGTAAAAATGCTCTCCGGCGGCCCGATGATGGGTTTTGCCATCTACAGCGAGGACGTGCCCGTGACAAAGGGCACCTCCGGGCTGGTGGTGCTGCCCGAGGCCGAGGTCGTGCACGACGGTAAGTTTAAGCCCTGCATAAGGTGCTCGCGCTGCATAGACGTCTGCCCCATGGGACTTATGCCCCAGATGCTGAGCATACTTTCGGAGGCGGGCGTGTACGAAGAGTGCAAGGAGTACGACCTCTTCGATTGTTTCGAGTGCGGCACCTGCGCGTTCGTGTGCCCTGCGAAAAGGCCGATAGTGCAGTTCGTAAGACTCGCGAAATCGCAGACAAAGCCCGGATAAAAGATTATGGCACTGGCAAAGAAAGAACATGAACTCATAGTATCCATAAGCCCTCACATCAGGAGCGAGGAGTCGGTCGAGAAGATAATGTGGACCGTCACGCTCTCGCTGGTGCCGGCGTTCGTGGCGGGCCTGTATTTCTTCGGCCCCGCCGCACTGATGACCACCGCGATATGCATCGTCTCGGCGCTTGCCTCGGAGTGGCTTGTGGAGAAGATGACCAACAGGGAATTAACCCTCAAGGACGGAAGCGCGTTTTTAACCGGCCTTTTGCTGGGCATGAACCTTCCGCCCACCGCTCCCATCTATATACCGATAGTCGGCTCCTTCGTGGCCGTGGCCATAACCAAGCAGCTCTTCGGCGGCCTGGGCTTCAACATATTCAACCCCGCCCTCATCGGCAGGGCCTTTGTGCTCGTGACGTGGCCCAAGGCGATGACCACATGGGTCGCGCCCACGGCGGCGTTTACGGCAATGGACGCAGAGACCACGGCAACCCCGCTGGGCCTTCTTAAGGAAGAAGGACTGGGAAAGCTGCTGGAGGTCTTCGGGGACAAGGCCAACCTCTACTGGGAGCTCTTCCTGGGCCACAGCGCAGGGAGCCTCGGCGAGACATCGGTGTTCGCGCTCCTCTTAGGCGCGGCCTATCTCCTTTACAAACGCTATATCACATGGCAGATACCGGGTTCATACCTGGCGACGGTAGCCGTTCTGGCCTGGGTATTCGGCGGCTCGGACCCCGAGACCGGGGCCTTCATATGGTTTGCCGGCGACCCGTTGATACATCTCCTGAGCGGCGGCCTGATGCTCGGGGTCTTCTTCATGGCTACCGACTACGTCACCGTGCCGAGCGTCAGAAGAGGGCAGCTTGTCTTCGGCGTGGGCTGCGGACTTATTACCATGCTCATCAGGCTCAAGGGCGGCTTCCCCGAGGGCGTGATGTTCGCCATACTGCTTATGAACTGCTTCTCCCCGCTCATCGATAGAAGCTTTAAGAGCAGGACCTTCGGCCTGGCACAAAAGAAAGAAGAGAAAAAGGAACATAAACACTAATCACCGGCAAGGACATTTTTAAGATAGCGATGAACCTGGTCGTAATATACGTCATAGGCGGAGTCCTGCTTGCCGGGGTCTATGCCTGGACCTCTCCGATAATCTTCACAAATAAAAAGGAAGACAAGGAGGCGGCGCTCCGGAAGATGATGCCCCTTCATCTCATAGTAAACGCCCCCGCCGATGCGATGGCGGATATTAAGGAACTCCTGCCCGACGCAAAGGAGACGGAGCAGGGCTCCCTGGACGGCGAAGTAGACCTCTACGAGAAGGCCCTGAAGAAGCTTAAGAAGAAGCTCAGGAAGGCAGGGGCGACGGAGGTAGTGGAATATTCCCTTTACACGCCCGAGAAGGCGGGGGACTGGGAGCCTCATCACAAGCATGCCGAGTACTACAACGTCATGACCGAGGAAGGCCCCGAGGGCTATATCGTCGAGACCTACGGCAAGGGCTACTCAAGCTACGTGCACATCCTCGTTTCGGTGGACCCGGACTTCGTGGTCAGCAAGATAAACGTCATCGGCCACGGCGAGACCCCCGGCCTCGGTGACGAGATAGAAGTGGCGGAGTTCAAGGACCAGTACAGGGGCAAGGACCTCGACCACCTGGTCGTCATAAAGGGCGAGACCGAGGACAAGATAGAGGCCTTAACCGGGGCCACCATATCCACAAGGGCGGTAACAAACGGCGTGAGGGACGGCCTTGCGATGCTGATCAAGAAATACACCGGCGAGGGCGAAGGGCCGGAGACAGAGGAAGAGGAAGGCAATGCAGGACACTAGGGGCAACTGGGAAATTATAAAGGACGGCATATTCTCGGACAACACGATATTCCGCCTCGCCATAAGCCTTTGCCCGGCAATTGCCGTTACGAGCAAGCTGAAGAACGGGCTTTATATGGGGCTTGCGGTGCTGTTCGTACAGACGATGGTGAACTTCTCGGTCTCCCTGATGCGCAACTACATCCACCCGAGGATAAGGATACCCATCTTCATGCTCATCATCTCGGGCTGGGTGACGGTCACGGACCTGATGATGGCCGCGTTCGCCCGCGACGTCTACCGGGACATGGGCCTTTACATCCAGCTTATCGTGGCCTTCGCCTCGATACTCGCGCATGCCGAGACCTTCGCGAGCAAGAACAAGCCGGCACCCTCGGTCTCCGACGGCATTGGCATGGGGATTGGTTTCATGATAGCGCTTGTTATCATAAGCTTCTTCAGGGAACTCCTGGGCAAGGGCACGCTCTGGGGTTTCACGGTCGTGGAGTTCAAGCCGCTGCTGATAATGATACTTCCCACGGGCGGCTTCATAGCGGTGGGCCTGCTGATGGGATTATTCAACTGGATAGACATGCGGTTCTACGGCGGCAAGGGCGCCGGAGGCCTGGGCTGAAGGGAGGATAGGGCATGGGGAACGAACTTACGAGACTCTTTGAACTTTTCATAGCGGCGTCGCTGATAAACAACTTCGTCTTCACGATGTTTCTGGGGCTGTGCATCTTCTTCGGCGTCACCAAGAAGATGGAGACCGCCGTGGGCATGAGCATAACCTTCACCGCCGTGATGGTCATCAGCGCGGCGCTTTCGTGGGTCGTGTTTTTCTATGTGATGGTGCCGCTGGAGATTACGTTCCTGAAGATAATCATATTCATCGGAATAGTCGCGGCGTTCGTGCAGGCCGCCGACACGATGATGAGGAAGATAAGCCCGGAGCTTTTCTACAAGCTCGGCGTCTACCTTGCGCTCATAGCCACGAACTGCATAATAATCGCCGTGCCCCTGATAAACGCGGGCGAGGGCTACAGCTTCGTTGAGAGCCTTGTGTTTGCCTTGGGCTCGGGCGCGGGTTTCGCCCTGGCGATGGTAATAATGGCCAGCATCCGCGAAAAGCTCGATATTGCGCGGGTGCCGAAGCCGTTTAAGGGCCTTCCGATAGCGTTTGTCACGGCGGCCCTTGTAGCGCTTGCGTTTACGGGTTTTTCCGGGTTGATAACGCTTTAAACCGGGTGTTATTATAAATTAAGATGCTTGAAATATACGGCATAGCAGAGGCGGTAGCGGACCTCGTTCAGTCCATCGGCGGGCTTGATTTCATTGTCCCCAAAGCCGGCGTCGGCGGGGGCATGGAGGTCAAGGAGTCGGTTGAGGTCGTGTCGCTTGTGAAGTTTACGTTTGCCTTCATGGCGAGCATAGCCGCGCTCTTTGGAACGGGGCTTGCCCTTGCGGCGAAGAAGTTTGCCGTGAAGATAGACCCGAGGGTGGAGCACGTAAAAGACGTGCTCGCCGGCGCCCACTGCGGCGCGTGCGGCTACCCTGGTTGCGAGCAGTACGCCGAGGCGGTGGTGAAAGACCCCGACGTCTCCCCCGGGCTGTGCACCCCCGGCGGCGCGCGCACGACCGCGGTGGTGGCCAAGATCACCGGCAAGGTCGCCGAGATGACCGAGCCCATGTTCTCGCGCATCATGTGCCAGGGCAGCACGAGCCTCTCGGCAAGGAAGTACATCTACGAGGGCCTTACGGACTGCCGCGCCGCGGTGCTTGCGGGCGGCGGGGACAAATCCTGCATGTACGGCTGCCTGGGCTACGGCACCTGTGTGGAGGCCTGCCCCTTCGACGCGCTCGCGATGGACGGCGACGGACTCCCGGTGGTGGACATCGAGGCGTGCACCGGGTGCCGCAAGTGCGAGAAGGCCTGCCCAAAAAACGTAATAGAGATACTCCCCGGGAGCAAGGCGGTGATTGTGGCGTGCCACTCAAAGGACAAGGGCGGCACCGTAAGGAAGAACTGCGAGATAGGCTGCATCGGCTGCCGCAAGTGCGAGAAGGTATGCCCCTTCGATGCCGCTACGGTTGAGAACAACCTCTCGAGCATCAGCGTGGAGAAGTGCCAGGTGTGCGGCCTGTGTGTGAGCAAATGCCCCACCAGGGCAATATTCGATTTTATACCCGAAAGGCCCAAGGCGTTCATCACCGACAAGTGCTCGGGGTGCCAGCGCTGCATGAAGGTCTGCCCGGTGGACGCCTCAAGCGGCGTTAAGAAAGAGAAGCACACTATCGACCAGGCCATCTGCATCGGCTGCGGCATCTGCACCGCCAAGTGCCCGGTGCAGGCCATCGACGGCACCTTCAACGCGGCCGCCGTCTTCGAGGCCGCCGCCGCGAAGCGCGCCGCGCGCGAGGCCGCAAAGGCCGCCGAGGCCGCCGAGGCGGCGTAGGCCACAACCCTCTTTTTTTAAAAATCCCCAAGCGACATTTCCGGAATGATCCTGCGCTGTCTTCTTTTTGAAAGGCTTTCCCTTAACTCGCGGCACTCTGGTAAAATATGTGTGCCTGAAATAAATATGAACGGGCGCTTTAGTAAGGGGAGGCAATATGGACAGGGATGTCGATAAAGGGGTCGGTTAGAAAGTCTCCGGCCTTTTTACGATGAAGTCGTGAATTTTCCGTAAGACCCCCTTTATTTCTCGATGGCCTTTAACTTGATGAGCAGTGGCATCAACTCACCAATGTCCTCCATCGTGTAGTCCGCCCCCGCAAGGAGGCCCCGGTCCCTGTAGCCCCAGGTCGCGGCCACGGTCGTTACGCCGGCCCCGCTGGCGGCCTCGATGTCGTAGGGGCTGTCGCCCACCATGAGGGCTTCGGCGGGGCTTGTGCCGGTCTTCTCAAGCATGTAGCGCACGGCCTCGGGCGAGGGTTTTTTTGCCCCGGTCGTATCGCTCCCGGCTATCAGGGTGAAAAACCCCTTCAGCCCGAGGTCTTCAAGGAGTTTTACCGAGAGGTCCTCGCGCTTGTTCGACAGCACGACCTTGTTAAAGGCCGGAAGCCTTTTCAAGGTCTCCCTTACGTTGGGGTAGGCCTTGGAATGTACGCAGAGGTGTTCGGAATAATGCTTAAGAAAACTTTTAAGCGCGGCTTCTTTAACCGCCGCCTCCGGCGTGCCGAGGGGTTTTTCCAAGGCCTTCTCGATGAGGCGGGATGTGCCCTCGCCGATGAGCCCGGTGGTCTCCTCAACGCTTAGCGGCCCCAGGCCGTGCGGCCTTATGGCGTGGTTTAGCGACTCGGTGATGTCGCGGGCGGTGTCCACGAGCGTGCCGTCGAGGTCGAAGATTATCAGCTTAATGGGCATGGCAAGATTATATCATGCCCGTTAAGATTGTCCGGAAATGCCCGAGGGATTACTCTGTTATCTCGAAGCTGCCGTCGGGGGCGACCTGTATGACCTCGTTGAGGTACCTGGCGCTAAAACCCTCCTTCGTGAGGGTCTCCTGCGCCATCATCGCCCTGATGCCTGTATCGCAGTGGAT
>DAOUWH010000297.1 GCA_030667205.1 Nitrospirota bacterium | reverse complement strand
CAGACCTATCGAGATAAAGCAGAGTATTGCTTGTTTCAGCCTTTTTGCAGTAAAAGGCTCACTCGGATATTTTACTTCGTTCCTGTAAATGCCTTCTAATTTGATTTTCATAGATTTCTCCTGTCTAATGAACTCTTCCATCCTGCAAACTTCCGGTTGAGGGCAACATAATCCGCACAGGATTACCCTTCTATCCCGAATTTTTTCATCTTTCTGTAAAGGGTGGCGAGGTCGATGCCCAGCGCCCTGGCGGTGGCTTCCTTGTCGCGCCCGTGGGCGTCGTATTCCAGGATTATCGCGTTCTTTTCGTACACGTTCATCATCTCCTTAAGAGACGCGGGCGCTACCTCTGTCTTGAGGCTGAGTTTCGCCGGGAGGTCGCCCGGCTGTATCAGCTCGCCCGCGGCGAGGACCACTGCCCTTTCGATCACGTTTGCGAACTCCCTGACGTTGCCCGGCCAGTTGTAGTCCATGACTGTCCTCATCGCTTCTTCCGAGAACCCCTTGATGTCTTTGCGGTTCTGGTCGGCGAATTTTTTGACAAAATGCTCGGCAAGCAATGGGATGTCCTCTTTTCGCCGACACAGCGGCGGGATGTCGATTTCTATCACGTTTATCCTGTAGTAGAGGTCTTCGCGGAAGGCGCCGTCCTTTATCTTCCCGTCAAGGTCCTGGTTTGTGGCCGTAATAAGCCTTATGTCGGTGTGCCTTGACTTTGTGTCGCCCAGGGGCATGACCTCGCCGGTCTCGAGCACCTTCAGCAGTTTTGCCTGAACCGCCGGGGGCATGTCGCCTATCTCGTCCAGAAACAGCGTGCCGCCGTCGGCTATCCGGATAAGCCCCTTTTTGTCGGAGAACGCCCCGGTGAACGCGCCCTTTCTGTATCCGAAGAGTTCGGACTCAAGGAGGGTCTCGGGTATTGCGCTGCAGTTGACCGACATGAAGGGGCCGTCCCTGCGGGGGCTTACGCAGTGGATAATCTCCGCAATAAGGCTTTTGCCTGTCCCCGATTCCCCCAGAAGGAGGATGTTGCTTACCGTGGGCGCGACGTTGTCTATCAGATCGAATATCTTCTGCATCGACTCCGATGCATAGACTATCCCCTTGCACCCTTCCCTGTGATGGCTCAGCTCCCTCTTGAGGGCGACATTTTCGGACCTCAGGCGCATCTCCTCAAGCATCCTCCGGAGCGTGAGGCGTATCTCCTCGTTGATGAACGGCTTCACTATATAGTCGGACGCCCCTTTTTTCATGGCTGCTACCGCAGATTCCACGGAGGCGTATGCGGTCATCAGGATGACTGCCGTCTCGGGGCTCAGCTTCTTTGACTCCTCCAGCACGCCTATGCCGTCGAGCCTGTCCATCTTAAGGTCCGTAAGGACGACGTCGAAGTCCTCCTTCCGGAGGAGCTCAACGGCCTCCTCGCCGCTTACGGCGGTCTTTACGTCGTACCCCTCGCCGCTTAGCAGGAACTCAATGGCCTTGCAGATGTCTTTTTCGTCGTCTACTACGAGTATTCTGCTCATGCCTTCTTTCCGGGTATGGTTATGGTAAACCGTGCGCCTCCGGGCTTGACGTTTTCGACCGATATGTCGCCGCCAAGGCGCTTTATGATACCATAGCTCACGGAGAGGCCAAGGCCGGTGCCCTTGTCCTTGGTGGTATAGAACGGGTCAAAGACCCTTTT
>DAOUWH010000157.1 GCA_030667205.1 Nitrospirota bacterium | reverse complement strand
TATCTGGCTCAGGCGCCAAGGAATACCCGTAACTGCGATCACGCATGCCAATAAGGACAAAATTCGGATCAGCGCCATTCTCTAAAAGGTTCTTGACTTTATCGGCATCACTTTCATCAACAGCTACGTATAGCGCATAATTATTATTCCAAGTAGCCCCTTTTGCAATAAGAGCTTCCTGAACCTTAGGTCTCCTAGCCAATAGCGCGATACTTAATGCAGAGCCTCCATGGCTGTTATTAATATTCAAGTTAGCTCCACTCTTGATTAAGAAAATTGCGATATCATCATTGTCCTGATGTATTGCTCTCATCAATGCTGTATAACCCAAGGGGCCATGTGCATCTATATTAGCGTCGCTATTGACGAGCAGTTTTGCAACCTCAAGACGATTCATATAAGCAGCAGCTATCAATGGCGTAAAGCCATATCTATTCTGCAAATTTAAATCCGCCCCATTATTGATAAGAAGTTCGGCTATATCTAAATGACCGTTCCATGAAGCATTTATTAAAGCCGTATCATTGAATCCGCCTTTGGCATTAACATCGATCCCCTCTTCTATAAGCTGATGAACATATTCATAATCACCTTCTCTGGAGGCTCTTAGTAGATTTTCAACCTTTAGTTTATTAACCTCTTCAAGATTTACCTTCTCTTGTCAATTACTTTCTGCCGGGATAAAGAGTAAGCTGAGGAGGGTAAAAAACCACGATAGAGAAATCAATAATATTCTCATCCTTATCCTCATCGATTCGCCATTAATTCAATCTATGTTGCCTGCGGATTTGCACTTGAAGTCCACACAATTATATCAAAACTGGCCTTGCGACTTTCAGAAAGTACTCCCCACCCCTACTTTCTCTTGAAGATCTTCTTTATCTCGTCCATGGAATAAAAAATTCTTGTGGGGCGTCCGTGTGGGCAGTGCTCGGGGTCGCCGCAAGCGGAAAGGTCGTCAAGAAGTGCCCTCAGCTGTTCGGGGTTAAGAATTTTTCGCCCCCTTATGGAGGCGTGGCAGGCGATTCGCGCGGCCACGGCCTCGCGGAGGCTTTTACCGGGCTTTTCTCCGTCGAGCATCTCCTGGGCCGCGTCTGCCAGTATCCCCCTGAGGTCGGCCTCGTCCATCTCCGCCGGAAGCGAGCGCACCACCACCGAGTAGTGGCCGAAGTCCTCAAGCTCCACCCCGAACTCCGCGAGCATATCGGCGTGCTCAAGCACGGTCATGTACTCTTTTGGGCTGAGCTTTATCTGTCTTGGGAAAAGAAGCTGACGGGACTCGAGCCTGAGGCCCTTTAAAAACTTCTCGAAGAAAATACGCTCGTGGGCGGCATGGTGGTCAATGAGCATGAGGCCGCCCCTTTCGGGGACTGCGAGGAACGTCTCGCCAAGATAGATGTATGGCGTCTGGGCCTTAATGCCAAGCGCAAGGGGCTCGAATACCGAGGGCGCCCTTGCGCCCTCGGCGGGCATCTGGTAGCCTGCCGTAAACGCGGAGCCCGCAGGGGCCTCGCCCGCCCCTGAGGCAGCTTCCATATCGGTTGCCGCGCCCCCTTCTCCGAGCCGCCCTGCCCTTATGGCGTCCATCACACCCCTTTTTACTATGCGGTAGACCGATTCCTTCTCCGAGAACCTGACCTCCCGCTTCTGCGGGTGCACGTTGAAGTCCACCCGTCGGGGGTCGACCTCGAGGAAGATGAAAAACAGGGGGTGCATCTCCCGCGGAAGTATGCCCTCAAGGGCGCTGTAGACGGCGTGGGTGACCGAGGGCTCGCGCACGGGCCTCCGGTTTATGAAGACCATCTGGTGCGAGCGCGTGGCGCGGAAGTTTCCGGGCCTCGAGACAAAGGCCTCGAGCTTTACACCGGCGGCCTCGCGGCTTAGCGCCACAAGGCCATCTACAAACTCGCCGCCGTAGACCTCGTGGAGCCGCCCGGCAAGGCCCTCGGTGGCGGGCAGGTTCATCGTCTCCTGGCCCTCAACCCGCAGGACGAACCTCACCTCCGGATGCGAAAGCGCAAGCCTCGTGACGGCGTCGATTATATGCATAATCTCGGTGCTCTCGCGCTTTAAGAATTTTCTTCTTGCGGGCGTGTTGAAAAACAGGTCCTTTACCTCTACAGAAGTGCCCGGCGAGGGGGCCTCCCTTACGTCCTTTACCTCGCCGCCCACCGTCTCCACAGAGACCCCCAGGGCCCCGCCCTTCGGGGCGGTGGTGAGCGTAAGGCGCGAGACCGAGGCGATAGAGGGAAGGGCCTCGCCCCTGAAGCCCATGGTAACGATATTAAACAGGTCGTCCTCGCAGCCCAGTTTGCTTGTGGCGTGGCGCTGAAGCGAGAGCAGGGCGTCGTCGCGGTCCATGCCCGCTCCGTCGTCGAGGACTTTTATGAGCTTCACCCCGCCGCCTGCAATTTCTATCTCTGAAGAGGCGGCCCCGGCGTCTATTGAGTTCTCCAGAAGCTCCCTCACCACCGAGGCGGGCCTTTCAATTACCTCGCCGGCGGCTATCTTGTTCTTTAGGGACTCATCAAGGAGTTTTATCTTCAGCATCGTTAATTTTACCCCGAGCG
This sequence comes from Nitrospirota bacterium, assembly GCA_030667205.1. Taxonomy (GTDB): domain Bacteria; phylum Nitrospirota; class Thermodesulfovibrionia; order Thermodesulfovibrionales; family JdFR-86; genus DAOUWH01. The sequence goes on along the minus strand of DAOUWH010000157.1, from coordinate 2,017 downwards.
CAAAGCATCAGGCAATCCCGGGGTGCATGAATTTCCCGCCCGCTTGAGACCCGACCATTTTTTGCTTTAATTTCAATGCGTTAGCCGGACAATATCGCACTTGTAGAAGCCCCCCCGAAAATCAGATAAAATATTAATTGGGCCTTATCCAAAATACGCAGAGGCCCTTTTAACTATATGAGCGGCGAATGAAGAGCCTTGAGACTATCATACTTCGCAACAGGGACAGGCCCGCCAGGCTGACCCTTATACTGGTTTTACCTCTGGTAGTCATCTTTACACTTTTGCTTACCACCTTTTACATTTGGGACCAGCGCAGCCGCCACCGCCACCTGGAGTTGCAGATGAAAGAGACCGCGAAGGCCCACTTCAAGCAGATAGTGCTCACCAGGCTCTGGAACGCAAGCCACGGCGGCGTGTATGTCGAGGTCACAGAGGACACCCAGCCCAACCCCTACCTCGAAGACCCGGAAAAGACCATAGCGACAATTGCCGGGAAGGAATATACCAGGCTCAACCCCGCGTATATGACGAGGCAGCTGTCTTTGTTGACCGATGAGCGCGGGTCGTTCAAGATACATATATCCGGCCTGAACCCCACAAATCCCCTCAACAGACCGGACGCCTGGGAAGCGGCCATGATCCGCTCGTTTGAGAAAGGGGAGACTGAGGGGTTCGAGAGGATGGAATACCTCGGGAGGAATTATTTCCGGTACATGGCCCCGTTGAAAGTTACGGAAGAATGTCTCGGCTGCCACGGTAAAGAAGGGTACACTATCGAAGACGTAAAGGGCGGCATAAGCGTAAGCATCCCTTCCGCCTTTCTGGAGGCCCTCCATGAGGACCTGGACAGGAAGAGCCTCATCGCCTTCGGCGCTGTCGGCATCGTTGCCATCTCGCTTATTACAGGTACTATCTGGGTGCTGGCAAAGAGGTCGAGCGAAGGACTAAGAAAGGAATTTGAGGGGGAACGGCTCAGGACCGCCATAAAGATGGCCGGAGCCGCCGCTCATGAGCTCAGGCAGCCCATGACGATTATCTCGGGCTTCTCGGAAATCCTCAGAGACAAGGTCAAAGACGGCAAGGACGTACAACGCGAGACAGAGATAATAATCAGGCAGTGTTACCGGATGAACAGGATAATAGCCAGGATGCTCAATGTCACGACCTACAGGACAAAGCTTTACGAAGGCACTACGGAGATATTCGACCTTGGTGCAGAAGCCGAGGACGAACAGCACAACCCTTGAGTATCGGTGCCTATTTTCCCACGGTGATACTGTTCCTGCCGGCGCGCTTTGAGGCGTACATGGCCTTGTCTGCGCGCCTGATGAGGCTTTCGGTGTCGTCGCCTTTGAGGTCGAAGGCCGTAACGCCGATGCTTACTGTCACATTAAAGGCCCTTCCGTCGGCAAGCATTACCTGGTTGCTCTTTATTGCTGAAAGCGCCCTTTCGGCGAGTTCCATCGCCCCCTTAATCTCTGTCTGCGGCAGCACGAGCATGAACTCGTCCCCTCCGTAGCGGCCTACCCTGTCGCTCCCCCGGCCCATGTCGGCCAGCATGTTGGCAACGTGCACCAGGGCCTTGTCGCCCGCCTCGTGGCCGTAAGCGTCGTTTGCCTCCTTGAAATAATCTATGTCGCAAAGGAGCAGCGAAACCAACGAGCTGTATCTTTTGGCCCTTTCGACTTCCGTCCTAAGCTCCTTGATTATCGCCCTCCTGTTCAGGAGGCTCGTAAGGGCGTCTGTCCTTGAGATATGCTCGAGTTTCTTGATAAGGAGCAGGTTTTCCTCATCAGCCCTCTTCCGTCCCGTTATGTCCCTTATATACTCCGCGACGTGAGACACGCTGCCCTCCACATCCGATATGGGGTATGTCAGGATCTCGATCCACGTATCGCCGGCATTTGAGAGGCAGAGCTTTTCCTTTGCGCAGGGGTCTCCGGAGTTAAAGGTCTTCTCGACCACGCAGTCTTCGCAGACCGCGTCTTTTTCCTGCAGTATCTCGTGACACCTT
>DAOUWH010000299.1 GCA_030667205.1 Nitrospirota bacterium | reverse complement strand
CCGTTCCCACCTCAAGGAGGCTTCCCACCCTGCCGCTTAGCCTGGCCTCGCCTCTGGTGGGCGCCGTGATTCTGCTCAGCACCTTCAATAGCGTGCTCTTGCCCGCGCCGTTTCTGCCGATGATACCCAGCACCTCGCCCTCCTCGACCTCAAAGGAGACGTCCTTCAGCGCCCAGATGCTCCCGCCATTATTTGAGTTGGTTGAGCTACCTTGGGAGTTACGTTTGAACAGGGAACTGAAGCCGTGCGCAATAGAGTCCCTCAGGGTGTCGTGGCTCACCGTAGCGCCGAGGCGGTATTGCTTTGATAAACCTTTTACTTCAATAATTGCCATAGCTATATCACGTCGGCAAAGGTCCGTTCGACCCGCCTGAAGTACAACAGTCCTGCGAAAAACAGGGCCACGCTTACGGCCATGGAGATGAACAGCCCTGTTGCATTAATCGCCGTATGGCCGAGTACCGCGGCCCTGAACGCCTCGATCGGCCCTGCGACGGGGTTAAGGTACATCAAAAGCCTGTACTTCTCCGGGACGAAACTCACCGGGTATATCACGGGAGTGACGAACATCCATATCTGCACGAGAAAAGGTATTATGTACTTGACATCGCGGTACCTTACGTTTACTGCGCTGAAGAGCAACCCAGGGCCGAGCATCGCGACGAAGATGGCCAGCACAAGCGCCGGCGCAAGGAGTATGCCGGGCTGGGGCACGACCTTATAGTAGAACATCATTATCAGGAGCATGGACATCGAGACTACAAAGTCCAGGAGGTTGGCAAGGCCCGCGCTCACCGGAATGATTATCCTTGGGAAATATATCTTGCTTATAAGGTTGGTGCTGGTTACGAGGCTCATCGTGGTCTCGGTAAGAGAAGCGGAGAAGAACGTCCAGGGCAGCAGCCCCAGGAATACGAAGATGGGATAGGGGACCCCCTCGGATGGAAACTTTCCGAGCCTCCCGAACAGGAGTGAAAATATGGCCATGGTTATGAGGGGCCTGAAGATAACCCAGGCCACGCCCAGCACCGACTGCTTGTACTTGACCTTCACGTCCCTCCATGTGAGGAAGTACAGCAGTCCGCGAAACTCCCACAGCTCTCCCAGGTTCAGGGGGACCCATCCCCTTTGCGGCTTTATGACAATTTCAGTGCCCTGGTTCATTTTTCTCGTTTACCCCTTGGTTGTCCTAATACCACTCGTAGATATTCTCAATCCAGCCCCCTCGGCGGTCATGGCCTGCCGACAGAGTAATACTCGAATCCCGATTCCCGCATCTTGTCGGGTTCATATATGTTGCGAAGGTCGAAGAAATAGGAGCCCTTCATAAGCTTCCTTATGCGGCCGAGGTCGAGGTTGCGGAACTCATTCCACTCCGTGACAATTACCACGGCATCTGCACCCTTGATAGCGGCATACGGGTCCTTGGAGAAAGAGACCCCGGGCAATAGGGCGCGTGCGTTCCTGACGGCCGCGGGATCGGTGGCTTTGACTTTCGCCCCTCCATCGAGAAGCTTCTGGATGATGTATATCGAGGGAGCCTCTCTCACATCGTCGGTGTTTGGCTTAAAAGAAAGGCCCAGAACAGCCACGGTTTTTCCTCTAAGGCCGCCCATGGCGGCTCTTATCCTGTCCACCACTACATCCCGCTGTCTTTCGTTGACCCTGACTGCTGACTCGACT
>DAOUWH010000189.1 GCA_030667205.1 Nitrospirota bacterium | reverse complement strand
TACCCGGTATCGCTCCTTCCGCTTACCTGCCAGAGCCCTGTTATGCCGGGAGACACGCAGAAGCACAGTTCGGCCATATTCTTGTAATACCTGTCTATCTCCTCCTGAGTGACGGGCCTGGGCCCCACGAGGCTCATTTCGCCCCTCAGGACGTTCAGAATCTGAGGAAGCTCATCAAGCGACGTGACCCTCAGGAACCTGCCTATCGGCGTCACCCTCGGGTCGTCCTTAAGCTTCCAGTGCTCCTCCCACTCGGCCTTCGCCGCAGGGTACTTAGCGAGAATGTCATCGAGGCGTTTGTCGGCATCGTGGTACATCGTCCTGAACTTATAGCACATGAACGGCCTTCCGCCCTTTCCGACCCTCGGCTGCCTGTATATCGCAGGGCCTTTGGATGTGGCCCTGATAAGGAACACCACGACCATGAAGGGTATTGCAAGCAGCACGGACAAGACAAAGGCGACCACGTAATCAAACACCCTTTTCGCGAAGACGTTTGCCGGGTTTTCGAGGTTGTTCCTGAGCTCAAGTGCGAATGCCTGTTCCTGGAAAAAATGAAGCAGGTTCGTGCCTATCACCGCCGTGCCGAATATGTCGGGGATGAACAGAAGGCGGTCCGTCTTGTGCTGGAGCTCGTTTATGATGCCCTGCAGGCGCTCGTTGCCCGCCCCGGGCATCGCGATGATGATGTCCGTTATATTGCACTTCTGGATATACCTCTCGGCGGAGTCCACACCCATGTGGACCTTCACCCCGTCTACCGTCGTGCCGGCCTTCCGGGGGTCGTCGTCGAGGTAGCCCACTATATCATAGCCATAGTTAGGCTCCTTGTTTATGGCCCGTGCCATGAGCCTGCCCGTCTCCCCGGCGCCCAGTATGAGCACCCTCCTCCGCAACAGCCCCGCCCACCTGAGGAGTTTCTTCGAACTCATCCTGATAACCGGGATAACCCCCAGGGCGCTTGCGCCCATAAGGACTACCACTGTCCTTGAGACCTCCGCGCTTAACTTCCCGAGCGAGACTATCGTGAACACGCCTATGGTGGAGAACAACGCCGCCCTCCAGTGCGCATGTATCTCGTCCCAAAATGAAAACCTTTTCGAATAAAACCCCTCGTAGAAAAAGAAGCAGACCCATACGGGGAATATCCATATCACCTCCGAAACGCTCACGAACGGCATCTCGGAAGGAAACCCCGCATACAGAAGTGGCAGCACATCGGTGCGCAGGAACGTCGCCAGCCAGAATATTACGAGGAGAGAGAACATATCAACGAAAAACAGCAGCAGGACCTCTACCGCCGCCCTCAGTTTATTGACCTGCTTATAGCTATTCACATAACCCCGCATGGATACCATTATAAATGTTTTTCAACAAAACCCCTGAATTCCCTTCTGAACCTTTCGGTGCCGAACCTCTCGGCATTCGTCCTTACCTGGGCGGGCTTAAACCTGCCCTCCATGTCCTCGAAACGTCTCACGGCCTCTGCGAGGCTCTCAACGGTCTGTTCCTTGAAAAATATGCCGGTTTTATTCTCTACCACCGTCTCACGAGCACCGCCCCCTCCGTATGCGATAACGGGAGTGCCGCAGGCCTGGGCCTCGACAGGGGCAATGCCGAAGTCCTCCTCGGCGGCGAACACAAAGGCCTTTGCCCTCTGCATATAGTCCTTGAGCACCTCGAGGGGCTGATGCCCCAGGAGTTCTACGTTTCGCAAGGATATGGATTTCACATCCCATAACCCGGGCCCGTCGCCCAGGACAACGAGCTTTTTCTCAGGCATCCCGGCAAAGGCCTCCACTATCAGGTCTACCTTCTTGTAGGGGACCATCCTGGAGGCAGTAATGTAAAAATCCTCCTTGGCAGTGTTCAGTTCAAACGTGTCGGTATCAACGGGCGGATAAATGACCTCGGAGTCCCTGCCGTAGGCCCTTTTTATCCTCTCGGCGATATAGCCCGAGTTCGCTATAAAGTGGTTGACCCTGTCGGAGGTGCGGATGTCCCATCTTTTTATGTAGGCGCCAATGGATTTCGCGATTGCACCCTTTACCCCCCTGTCCAGGCCCGCGGCCTCGAGGTACTGGCCGGACATATCCCAGACGTACCGGGCAGGCGTATGGCAGTAGCAGATGTGCGTCTGCCCCCGCCCCGTCACGGCGCCCTTTGCCACGGCGTGCGAGGAGGAGATCACCAGGTCATATCCGGAAAAGTTAAACCTCTCTATTGCCCATGGCATAAGGGGCAGGAAGCTGCGGTACTTTTTCCTCGCAAATGGGATTCCCTGGAGAAAAGAAGTCCTGACCTTCTTGTTCTGCAGGAAACGGCGTTCATTTTCGGGTATGAAGTCCAGGAGGCTGAAAAGGTCGGCATCGGGGTAGAGCTGAAGTATCTGCTCCAGCACCCTTTCGGCTCCGGCGTAGGTCATCAGCCAGTCGTGTACAACGGCAGTCTTCATCCGTATCCGTTAATACGGAGAGTCCCCTTTGTGCACTCAATATCGTGCGCCACCACTTTTGCAACGAGTTCCTTAAAGGTCACCTTCGGAGACCAGCCGAGTTTCTCCCTTGCCTTCGAGTTGTCTCCTCTCAAAATGTCGACCTCTGCGGGCCTGAAGTACTCCGGGTTCACCTCCACGAGCGTCTTGCCGCTTGCCCTGTCCACACCCTTCTCGTTCAGCCCTTCTCCTGTCCACCCTATATCGACCCCGATGGCATTGAATGCCGCCTCCACGAATTCCCTGATGCTGTGGGTCTGTCCCGTAGCTATCACATAGTCATCCGGTTCCGGCTGCTGCAGCATGAGCCACATGGCCTCGACATACTCGGGGGCATAGCCCCCGTCACGCTTTGCATTAAGGTTGCCGAGACTGAGCTTGTCCTGAATACCATACTTTATCCTTGCCACTGCGCGGGTAATCTTGCGGGTCACGAACTCAAGACCCCTGAGGGGCGATTCGTGATTGAACAGGATGCCCGAACAGGCGAACAGGCCATATGACTCCCTGTAGTTCACCGTCGACCAGTGGGCGAAAAGCTTTGCAACCGCATAGGGGCTCCTGGGATAAAAAGGAGTCTTTTCGTTCTGGGGCATTTCCTGGGCCCTGCCGAACATCTCGCTTGAAGATGCCTGGTAGAATTTGATTTTGGGGTTTACGGCCCTGATAATCTCGAGTAATCTCATCGGTCCAAGCGCCGTGACGTCGGAGGTGAAGATGGGTTCCTCAAACGACATGGCAACGAAGCTCTGTGCGGCGAGGTTATATATCTCGTCAGGCTGTATCTTTTCTATTGTCTTATATAGATTTGTAAACTCAAGGAGTTCAATGGGCACGAACTTTATCCTGTCTTCAACCTCTAAAAACCTGAGCCGGTTCAAATTGAGATCGGATGTCCTCCTGAAAGCCCCGTAAACCTCATACCCTTTGTCGAGCAGAAGCTTTGAAAGATATGCGCCGTCCTGGCCCGTGATGCCTGTTATCAATGCCTTTTTCATCCTTCTTCGGTCCTCCGATGAAATGTTTGAATTCAGTATTATGCCATGTTATTCAAGAGCTTTTCAATAAAAGACTCCGCGTGTTTCAACGGTAAAGAACGGATCTGGGTCGGGAGGTTTCCCAACGGAAAAACCTCGCCCTTTCAAGACCTTCCGTGATAAGGTCCCGTCTCAGTGAATTATCCGTCAGGACCTTATACGTCCCCTCCGCTATGCTTTCCACGTTGTATGGGTCTACGTACTATGCAGCGTCGCCGCAGACCTCGGGAAGGCTCGCCGCCTTGGAGAAGCCCTTGGCAGCTGCCTTAGCC
>DAOUWH010000168.1 GCA_030667205.1 Nitrospirota bacterium | reverse complement strand
TCCCTCGCTGCACTGAGATTTTCAAAAGGGCCCCAACGTCAACAAAAAAAGGAAATGGGCCAATGGCCCCTTCTCTACACTGAAACTTCCAAAGGGGCTTCAAAAAACATGTGGTGTGTTGTCCCTTAATGGGAGAACTACTATCTCAAATCTCAACTATAAGAGTGTCCGTGACACCTTGATAAAAGCCGCCTTGATTGATATATTAGGTTGTCTTTTTAATAAGCTTTCCAGGAGGGGGAGGATGGAAAGAAAAAGGGAGCAGTGGAAATCGCAGTTCGGGTTTCTGATGGCCGCGGTGGGCTCGGCAATCGGGCTGGGAAACATCTGGCGTTTCAGCTATATGGCCTACGAGCACGGCGGCGGGGCTTTCCTGATCCCCTATGTGATTGCGCTCCTTACGGCGGGCATCCCCCTTTTGATACTCGAGTGCGGCCTCGGGCCCGAACGTATTGGCTCTGCCCCGCTTGCCTACTATAAGATAAGCAAAAAGTGGGAGTGGCTCGGCTGGTGGGCAGTGGTGTTCGTGATGTTCGGCATCGAGCTTTACTACACAGTGATAATCGCGTGGTGCCTGAACTTCTTTAAATATTCGTTCTACCTGGGCTGGGGCGACGACCCCAACGCGTTCTTCTTCAAGGAGTTCCTCTCGCTCAGCGATGGCCCCTCCAGTATCGGGGGGATCAGGACCCCGATATTCATCTCGCTGGTGATAGTCTGGCTGATCAACTGGGTCATCTCCTACAGGGGAGTCAGGCGGGGCATCGAGCTTGCCAACAAGATTTTCATGCCCCTTCTGTTGGTGCTCACAGCGGTGATGGTGTTCTGGTCTCTGACGCTCCCCGGCGCCTTTGTCGGCATCAAGGCATACCTGAAGCCTGATTTTGCGAAGCTTTCCGAGCCGAAGGTCTGGATAGACGCGTACAGCCAGATATTCTTCACCCTGAGCCTCGGATTCGGCATAATGATAGCCTACGCAAGCTATCTTCCGGCCAAGACCAACATCACCCGTAACGCCGTGCTTACGGGCTTCATAAACAGCGGCTATTCGCTGTTCGCCGGGTTTGCCGTGTTCTCCGTCCTGGGGTTCATGGCCACCTCGCAGGGGGTGCCCATCTCCGAGGTCGTTGCCAAGAGCATCGGGCTTGCCTTTGTGGCCTACCCAAAGGCCGTAAGCCTCATGCCCGGGGGCAACCTCTTTGGCGCGATATTCTTTCTGTGCCTCGTTGTGGCCGGGATATCGTCTTCCATATCCATAATCGAGGCCTTCGCCGCGGCTGTGGTGGACAAGTTCGGATGGAAGAGAAAGTCTGTCATAAACGTAGTCTGTGTGCTGGGGTTCCTGGGCTCCATCATATTTACGACGCAGGCCGGACTCTTCTGGCTCGACATAGCCGACCACTTCCTCACCCACTACGGCCTCGTGGTGGTGGGGATACTGGAGTGCATCATAGTGGCGTGGCTCTTTAAGCTCGACGTCCTCAGAACCCACATCAATAAAATCTCCACCATAAGGCTCGGCCTGTGGTGGACGGTGCTGATAAAGTATCTCGTCCCCTTAGTGCTGGGGGTGATACTCATCGGAGACCTTATCGAGGAGTTCAGGACTCCCTACGAGGGATATTCCTGGACCTCGATAATAGTCATCGGGGTGGACTGGGTGCTCCTTACGCTTGTTGCGGCCTTCTGGCTTTCGATGAGGCCCTGGCAGACCGAAGAGCACAAGACCGCTGGCAGGGGCGAGGAGCATTTGTAGGCGCCGTGCGGGGGCCTCTCTCGATGTTCGTATTACGCAATCCTGTGCTATAATCCTACGTAGTTACAAGTACGTTGTGAGCAAGTTGCGTTTAAGATGGATGGGTCGAAAAAAGGCAAAAAAAGGCTCGGCGAGATCCTCATCGAGGAGGGGCTCATAAGCGAGTACCAGCTCGCCACGGCCCTCGGGCAGCTCAGGCAGTGGGGCGGGAAGCTCGGCGCCGAGCTCGTGGCAAGGGGCTTCATCACCGAGGAAGACCTGTGCGCTGTGCTCGAAAAGCAGCTTGGGGTAACCTGGCTTTCCCTCCGCGATATCACGATATCCCAAGAGGCGGTGAAAACCATAAAGTACGAGACTGCCAAGAGTTACTCGATAATGCCCGTGGCCGTCGACGGCTCTTCCTGCACCATAGCCATAGCAGATACCAAGGACCTGGAGATCCTCGACACCCTGAACTTCATCACCGGGAAAAAGATCAAGCCGGTCATCGCTACGCATTCCGACATACGCTGGGCCATCGAAAAGTACTACGAGGGCAAGGTGTCGGAGGATGCGAGGGGACTGCAAGGCCGCAAGAAGGCTGCGCCCGCAAAGCCCCAAAAGTCTGTACTCGCGATGAAGCTCCAGAGCACCACTGCCGAGGATGCCATGGGCGCCCTCCTGTCCCTTCTTTTGGGAAAGGGCATCATAACCGAGGAAGAGCTCCTGGCCAAGCTCAAGAAGCGGTCAACCTCTGGATGAGGGTGACCGGCCCCAAGTTCAGTTTGCGTGATTAAACCCATTCGGAAATATACAGGAATGTCCGTAATCTTTTCAGGGGGAGGGGTATCACCGGGATGCCAAAGGCAAGGGCGCATCTGTTGATCTCCGGAAGGGTGCAGGGGGTCTTTTTCAGGGCCTTCACCGAGGAGACCGCCCGTGGCCTCGGCCTTAAGGGCTGGGTGCGTAATGTCTCGGGCGGCAATGTCGAGGCCGTCTTCGAGGGCGAGAAAAAAGACATCGAGCACGCCATAGACCTTTGCTACAAGGGCCCGCCCGTCTCGCACATCACCGGCATTGAAGTAAAGTGGGAGGATTTTACCGGCGAGTTTAAATCGTTTTCGGTCAAGTACTGGTAAACTTTTAAATATATCCGGTTGACAACCTTTCCGGCCCTCACGCACAATAATTCAATGAAGTCTCTCACCGATAAGGTCCTCTCCGGCGCAACCATTACGAAGCAAGAGGCACTCTCCATTGCTGAGGTCGAGGGCGCTTCGCTCTTTGAACTCTTCTCGCAGGCCAACAGGATACGGGAGGCAAGGAGACCTCCAGTTGTCGATCTCTGTTCCATCGTAAGCGCCAAGACCGGGGCCTGCCCCGAGGACTGCTCCTACTGCGCGCAGTCGAAAATTTCAAAAGCAGAGATCAGTAAACACGGGCTTGTCGGCAGGGATTATGTAATCGAGCGGGCGAGGGCCGCGAAGGAGTGGGGCGCGCGCAGGTTCTGTATAGTGACCAGTGGAAAAACGCCCACGGCAAGTGAGCTGAATAAAATCGTTGGGATGATATCCGCCGTGCGTGACGCGGGCCTCCTGCCGTGCGCCACGCTCGGTCTTCTGGACGAGGATGCACTGCGTATGCTCAAGGAGGCTGGCCTCCACCGCTACCACCACAACCTCGAGACCTCCCGCAGGTTCTTCCCGGAGGTTTGCCGCAGTCATTCATACGACGACAAGCTCCGCACCATCAAGGCGGTAAAGAGGGTCGGCCTCTCGCTGTGCTCCGGCGGCATATTCGGCCTTGGCGAGGAATGGGAAGACCGCATAGACATGGCGATTGCCTTAAGAGAGCTTGAAGCGGACTCGATTCCCATAAACTTTCTCGTGCCAGTAAAGGGCACCCCGCTTGGCGGGACGGAGCCCTTGCCTCCGCTGGAGGCCCTCACTATAATAAGCCTCTACAGGTTTCTGCTCCCGGACAGGGAAATCCGCGTCTGCGGCGGGAGGCTCCAGACCCTCGGGGAATTCAACTCGATGGTGATAATGGCGGGGGCCGACGGCCTGCTCACCGGCGACTGCCTGACCGTCCAGGGCCGGAGCGCCGGGGACGACCTGAGGCTCATCAGGGACTACGGCCTGTCTGTAAGGTAGAATAGTAGGAGAGGCGGTATCCCCACGATGAGCAAGGGACCCTGCGGAAAGTGCAAATACGGCCATCCCGAGAAGCCCGGCGGGCAGCGGACCTCCTCGGGCACTGTGTGGTGCTCCAAGCGCACCATACAGATGGGCAAGACCCGGCAGATGACCTGCTTCGGCCCTGTGGGGGGTGTGCTATCTCCCCAGTGCATCAAGTGCAAGTGGGCAAAGTACGTAAAGCCCACGGGCGGCACGCCCGAGCTCGGAAACGTCTGGTGCGAGAAGCGCCACTTCGAGATAAACAAGCTCAGGAAGATGGAGTGCTTCGAGCCCCGGTGAAGGGGCGGTCTTTAAGCCCGAAGGCTCTTCCCCTCACTTGGCCCGCCGTTGCGAATAC
>DAOUWH010000300.1 GCA_030667205.1 Nitrospirota bacterium | reverse complement strand
AGCAGAAATCCGCAGGATTAACAAAATTTCTCTTGACAACGCCTGATTTTGTGATAGCCTCAGCTTTATCAGGGGGTGATTGCGGCATATTTTACATAATCCCAAAGGGGCTTTTGATTTAAAACGTGCCTGTAGCGCAAGGAGGCGGACATGAAGATTAACAGAAGGGATTTTCTGAAGGCCGGTATGGCGGCCGGGGCGGTTGCGGCGATTGGCATGCCAAGGCTCAACGCCTTTGCCGAGGGGCCTGGCGGTATGCCCATCGGAGAGGCGGCGGGCGAGTGGAAGCCCACCACCTGCCAGGGGTGCACCACATGGTGCCCCGTGGAGGTCTTTGTCCAGGAAGGCAGGGCCGTCAAGGTCAAGGGCAATCGACACTCAAAGCAGAACGAGGGCAATGTCTGCCAAAAAGGGCACATCTCGCTCCAGCAGCTCTATGACCCCGACCGCGTGAAGGTCCCGATGAAGAGGACCAACCGCAAGAAGGGCCGGGGGGTGGACCCGAAGTTCGTGCCCATCAGCTGGGACGAGGCCCTCGATACCATCGCCGGGAAGATGATGAAACTCAGGGAGGCCGGCGAGCCCGAGAAGTTCATGCTCATGCGCGGGAGATACACCTACATGCGCGATACCATTTATGCCGCGCTGCCGAAGGTCTTCGGCTCCCCCAACGGCATCTCCCACAGCGCCCTGTGCGCGGAGGCCGAGAAGTTCGGCTGCTACTTCACCGAGGGTTTCTGGGACTATCGCGACTACGACCTCGACAACACCAGGTACCTGCTCATCTGGGGCGCCGACCCCCTGAGCAGTAACCGCATGATCCCGGCGACCATAAAGCGCTTCGGCGACGTGCTCGACCGGGCCACCGTGGCGGTTGTGGACCCAAGGATGAACACCTCGGCGGCCAAGGCCCACGAGTGGCTTCCCATCGAGCCCGGCACCGACGGAGCCCTGGCCGCGGCCATGGCCCATGTTATCCTCACCGAGGGTCTCTGGCACAAGGAGTTCGTCGGCGACTTCAAAGACGGAAAAAACCGCTTCAAAAAAGGCGTTACGGTTCAAGAGGACACCTTCGAGGAGAAGCACACCAATGGCGTCGTTAAGTGGTGGAACCTTGAGCTCAAGGACAAGGACCCCAGGTGGGCCGAGAAGGAGTGCGGCATCAGTGTCGAGCAAATAGAGCGCGTGGCCAGGGGGCTTGGGAAGAACGCCCCTAACGTAATCGTCTGGCTCGGCCCCGGTGCTGCGATGCACGTAAGGGGCGCCTACACGGCCATGGCCGTGCATGCCCTGAACGGACTTCTGGGTTCCACGGACAACGAGGGAGGCCCTATCCAGGTTGAAAAGGTCCCCGTGAAGAGCATCCCGAACTTCGACGACTACAAGGACGAGCTTGCCAAAAAACACTCCAAGATGCAGAAGATCGACCAGCGGGGCTACAAGGAATTCCCCGCCATGAACAAGGGCAAGTCCGGCGGAGGCGTGGTCACCAACAACGTGGCAAGCGCCATGCTCGCCAAGGACCCTTACGAGATAAAGGTGGCCATCGGCTACATGAACATCTTTGTCTTCTCCGCAACGGGCGTCAAACGCTGGGAAGAAGCACTTGAGAAGCTGCCCTTCTTCGCCCACATCACCACGCATGCCTCGGAGATGACCCAGTACGCCGATATCGT
>DAOUWH010000092.1 GCA_030667205.1 Nitrospirota bacterium | reverse complement strand
GTGCCCTGCGCAGAGCCGTAATGTGGAGGTGTCCCGGACTTCGCGGCAAAGGTAGCCTTGGGGGCCACCTCCTCCAGATAGAGCGCCTCGTCCACCCTCTCTTCGGGGTAAAGGATTTTCAAACCTATCCCCAGAAGTACCGAGAGCACGAAAATACTCAGCAATAAGATTCTTATTCTATTCATTCTTTATGAGTGAGACCGCAAACAGCGAGATTGATTTCACCCCTGCCAGAAACAGCAAAGAGCCCTGAATGCCCGCCATCGGTATGAATATTATCGCAGATAAGACCGCGCCAAGGAAAGAGCCCGCAAGGTCTAAGGCATAGAGCCGCCCGGGCCCTGTCTCGACATGACCCATCAGGCGGTTTACAAGGGCGAACTGGTAGCCCGTTATCACGCCTGCCGCGAAACTCAAAAGATAAAACAATACCTCCGCCTTAAAAAGTCCCGGCGCCAAAAGCGCAAACGCTACGGTGGCCGCCTCAAGCCCCATGAGCCTCGCCCTGCCGCCCCCGCGCATGGCATACGAGCCTAAAGCAACCCCCACCATGAATACCGCGCCAAGGAGCCCCATCATCTCGTAGACATAGCCGTAGGAGGCCTGATAGCCAAGGACTATCGCCAGGACAAGCGCCATTGCGGCATAGCCGGTCGTAAACATGGAGTAGTAAAGAGTGCGCGACCTCCTCCTCAGAACCCCAAGGGCCGCCGCGATAAACACCCCAAGCGCGACCAGTGCAATCGTAAGGCCTTTAAACGAAAGCACCGCGTTTAAGACCCCGCCGTGCACCTCGGCCCAGAGCATGAGGTTATAAAGGTATGCCGAGGGCCTTACGTCCGTATTCAGGGCGTCAACAGCCCCGAGCCTCTTTTTATGGAACTCCGCCCTCAGCGGTATGAATGCGTCGGCGAGGACGTAAAAGTGGAAATGTTTTAAATCGAGCCCCCTCTGGTTAAACTCGTTGATAAGGGCCTCCGGATTAATCGCAATAGGCGAGTCGGATGCGAAGAGCCCCCCGTACTCCTCGGTCGTAAGCTCCACGTGCGGGAACACCGACCTGAGCGAATTATAGATGGAGCCGTTTGCAAGCTGCATCCTCCGGCCCACGTAGCCCGCCGAGGACGGAAGCCTCAGTGCCAGGACCCCGCCGGGCCTGAGCACCGCCCTTGCCTCCTCGAAAAACTCCACAGTGTAAAACCTGTTGAGGTTTGCCGTTGAGGGCGGAGACAGGTTCATCACAAGCATGTCGTATTCAGCCCGGCCCAGCGATTTAATAAACCGCCTTCCGTCCTCTATCACTATCCGGACCCTTTCGTCCTCCAGGGCGCGGCGGTCCTCTTCGTTGAGGACGCCGAGGGAGGCCTCAAGTAGCGCCGGGTCTATCTCGACGAAGTCCACCCTCTCAATAGGATATTTTAAAAACTCCCTCAGGGCCGCGGGCGAGCCCCCGAGGGCGAGCACCCTTTTCGCTGAGGGCTTTAAAATTGCCATGGGCAGATGCACGGACATCTCCTCGCTCTGGTGGTCGGGGTACGAAAAAAGATACTGCCCCGAACCGTAGAGGCTCATCTGCTGTCCAAGAGCCGTGACCCATATCTCGCCGTATCTCGATTGCACCTTCTTCAGAAGCTCGCCGCCCTCAAGCATCGGAGGTTTTAAAAGCCCGACACCGGCATGTACCAGAAATGGAATGACAAAGGCAGCGATTACGGCCTTCTTTCTTAATATAAGCACCGCCAAGAGGACGCATACGAGGCTCAGTGCCCCTGCAAGCCCGGCGGCCTCGACCCTGCCGGAGATTAAAAACGTAAACAGCACCCCTCCGGCAAAGGCCCCCGCGGCCTCAAGCCCGTAGACCGCCGCGGCCGGGTTTTTGCCTCCCTTAAAAGAAACTGCAAGCGGAAACTGAAGCCCAAGCGAAAAACACAGCGGAAAGAGCACCAGCGCGGTGCCTATAAAGGTGCCACCAAGAGATGCGGCCTCGCCGTAGCCAAGCCCGAGGAGCGGCCTTATGAACCTGATGCCGTATACGGTGGGCTCCGCCAGAAGCGCCACCAGCAAAAACGAAAACGCAAACGCATTGCGCAGCCTGAGCCTCGAGCCCGTAAAACTCCCCGTCCCCACGGATACAAGCCACAGCGAGAGCGTTATGCCTATGTCGAGCTCATTGCCGGAGAATACCGTAAGCAGTTCCCGCAAGACCGTAAGCTGCAGAAGAAGCGAGACAAATCCGAGAGTTATATAAGGCACCATGGACATCACCATGATTTTACTAAAGTGCCCCCTGCCTTTACAACGATTTCTGCGGCTCAGGGGAGTACCGATGGAGAGATTTTAACCGTAATGATAAATTTTAATCAGCTCATAAAGGTGCCGTCTTTTACTTGCTTCTCCTCTGGATTCTGAGATAATGGGGGTAAGTAATAATACTGCGTTCACTTAACGGTGCCGAACGGAGGGCAGGATTATGAAGAAGAATTGCTGGGAAGTGATGAAATGCGAGAGACAGCCTGGCGGCAAGTATGAGGGGGACTTCGGCACCTGCCCTGCTTCAACCGACAGCTCCTACAGCGGGATCCACGGGGGCAAGAACGCGGGGAGGGCATGCTGGGCGGTGGCCGGTACAATGGCCCCCGGCAGGCCTGTGGCGACTTTCGTTGAAAAGTGCTCCGACTGCACGCAATGCAAGTTCTACAAAAGAGTCCAAAAGGAAGAACAGGACAATTTCATGACGCTCGAGGCCAGTCCTCGCATGCCCGTCAAGAAGAGCGCATAACCGCCCTAACCGTTTGACAGTCAACCCTTTTTTGGGTAATAATGTCTATCATACCGGGGCTGTAGCTCAGTTGGGAGAGCGCTTGAATGGCATTCAAGAGGTCGTGGGTTCGACCCCCATCAGCTCCACCATTGAACATGAAAGGGGTTAGTTCGTAAGGGATAGCCCCCTGTTTATTAGAGTTGGCGTTGCTCAGGATAAACTCATCTTACCGCAAGAAGGGCCACGCCCAGCTTTTCCTCGACCTCCTTCAGTTGAGCCATCTCGGATTCGCTCAGGGTATCGGCATTGACATCCCTGCACGAAAACGCAATAAGGACCTTGCCAAGCTCTTTCTCAAGGGCCTGTATTTCATCGAGTTTCCCGGTGTCCAGGTCTGCATAGCTGCATATCATGGCTGCCCCCTTGTGGTGTATCGCTAGCCCCATCGTATTAGAGAAATAAGGCGGTGTCAATTTTTATCTGCACAAATTCTTGACACAAAGGGCTGTAAATGTTAATATTTCCGCATGGTTGTGCGCGCAATATTAATGTTATGCTTGTTGATTCCGGCGGCGGAGGCCGCCGAGATATACAAGTACACCGACGAAAACGGCGTAGTCATGCTTACGGACATTCCCAGGGGAGAGGACGTCATCAAGGCCAGGGATAAACGCCGGCCGACCAAAGTAGTCGATTATCAACAGCTCATAGTCAAGAAAGCCGACAAGTACCGCCTCGACCCCACGCTCATCAGCGCTGTAATATCCACAGAGTCGGCCTTTGACTCAGGGGCCATCTCACAAAAAGGCGCCATGGGCCTGATGCAGCTTATGCCTACAACCGCTAGGGAGATGGGCGTTAGAAACCCGTTCAACCCCGAGGAAAACATCGAAGGCGGCACGCGGTATCTGCAATACCTCCTTAAAAAATACAACGGAGACCTCACGCGCGCCCTCGCGGCCTACAACGCGGGCCCCACAAGGGTCGAAAGCGGCAGGCGGCTTCCTCTGGAGACGAGAAATTACATCAAAAGGGTCTATTCCATCTACAGGGGAGAAAAACGCGTCCACGTATCACAGAACGAGGAAAAAGCAAAAGTGGAAAAGACCGTAATCTACAGGGTCGTGCTCGATGACGGGCACGTGCTTTTCACAAACTATCCTCCCTTTACACCTTCGAAGGAAGAGCTCCAGAGACTGTAAATGAGCCCGGAAAAAACCGGCCTCCGCGAAGAAATCCTGCGCCTGAAGGACAAAAGGCGCGCCATAATCCTCTCCCACAACTACCAGCGCGACGAGGTGCAGGAGATCGCCGACTTCACGGGCGACTCCCTGGAGCTTTCAAGGACCGCATCCACTGTGGAGTGCGACATCATAGTGTTCTGCGGCGTGAATTTCATGGCCGAGAGCGCCTCCGTCCTCTCGCCCGAGAAGACCGTGCTCCTGCCGGAGATCGGGGCCACCTGCCCCATGGCGGACATGATAAAGGTCTCGGAGCCGAGAAAACTCTGGCCCTCCTACCCCGGCTACAGGGAACAGCCAAAACTGCTTTTCCCCAAGGAGTACACCCTCAGCGACATCAAGAGGGAAAACCCCGGCGTGCCGGTCGTTGCCTACGTCAACACCACTGCAGAGGTCAAGGCCCACAGCGACATCTGCTGCACCTCGTCAAGCGTCGTGGAGGTCGTCAATTCGCTGCCCGATGAGAAGGTCATCTGCATCCCGGATAAAAACCTCTCGGCTTGGGCGCAGAAAAATACCAACAAGCAGATAATCTCATGGGACGGGTTCTGCCACATCCACGACAGGGTGACCCGCCAGGACGTGCTGGACGCAAGGGACGCCTATCCGAAGGCCGTTGTGATGGCACACCCTGAGTGCCCGCCCGAGGTGCTCGAGGAGGCCGACCACATAACGAGCACATCGGGGATGCTGAGGTTTGCCTCGGCCTCGCCGGAGAAGGAATTCGTCGTGGGCACCGAGGTGGGACTCATGTACAGGCTCAGGAAGGAAAACCCTTTAAAGGTCTTCCATCCCCTCAGGCCGGACATGATTTGCCCGAACATGAAGAAGACCACTTTGAAAAGCGTGTTTACGGCCCTTAAGGAAACCGTAAACGTCGTCAAGGTGCCAGAGGACATAAGGGTCCCCGCCAAGGAAGCCCTCGACAGGATGCTCGCCCTAACAAAGCCCGTCCAGAAGGACGAAGATTAAACTGTATTAAAACTTAACCTCCGGCACTGCCTGCTCGGCCTCGGGCACTTCGTAGTAATCGCCCTTCTCCACCCCTGCAAGGGCCGCGAAGAACCTGCCGTAGAACGTCCTGACATATGTGTTCAGCAGCTGGACGGCGTCGTTGTAGCGTTTTCTCTCCACCGCTATCCGGTTCTCCGTACCTTCAAGGCTGTCCTGAAGCTTTAAGAACGACTCGTTGGCCTTCAGGTCGGGGTATCTTTCCTGCAGAAGAAGGAGCCTTGAAAACATCCCCTCGAGCTGGTTGGCGGCCTGAATCTTGCCGCTGATGGACTTCTGCTGGAAGTATTTTGTGCGGGCCTCGGCAATGTTCTCAAAAAGCTCTTTTTCGTGCGTGGCATAGCCCTTTACTGTCTCGATAAGGTTGGGTATGAGGTCGTAGCGGCGCTTGAGCTGGTTTTCCACCTGGGCCCAGCGGCCCTTGATGTTTTCGTCCATCGCAATGGCCCTGTTGTAGCCGCCGATGAGCCACCCCACAAGGACGATGCCCAGAACAACTATTACGCCGACGACTATGAGCGTTATCTTCAGTCCCTTAGACATTTTTTTAAAACCTCCTGAATCTTTTTAACTTTACTAAAAGTCCATTTCCGGGTTTCTGTTTTCACGGCAATGATATAACATTATAAATAATTTCGCTGAATGCCGTGCCTTCACCATCCGCCGGAGGCGCCGCCACCGCCGAAACCGCCTCCGCCACCGCCACCGAAGCCCCCGCCGCCGAAGCCCCCGCCTCCGCCCCAGGAGCCCCTTCTTCCCATCCCGGAAAACAGGAGGAATACTATCAGGAGCCTCGGGTGTTTGGCAAACAAATACAGCATGGCGAGGAAAAAGAATATGGTGAATATCGTGCCCAGTATGCCGGGCTTTTGGGGTTGCGCCCTGCGGACGGGCCCCCTCTGGTACCTGAGCACCGGCATGCCGGTTATCTCCACTCCGCTTTCCTTTGCTATCTCGCCGGCCACGGCGAGCACCGCCGCGGCGGTGACGTTTGAGTAGTCGCCTTTTCTGAAGTACGGCACGATGTATTGCCTTCCTATCGTGCCCACAAGGCTGTCCGGAAGCGCCCCCTCAAGGCCGTAGCCTATCTCGAAGCGGTATTTCCTCTCCTCAA
Source organism: Nitrospirota bacterium (assembly GCA_030667205.1). Lineage (GTDB taxonomy): Bacteria > Nitrospirota > Thermodesulfovibrionia > Thermodesulfovibrionales > JdFR-86 > DAOUWH01. The sequence goes on along the minus strand of DAOUWH010000092.1, from coordinate 371 downwards.
GCGCAACGAGGATAAGCACGCCGTTGTCCCTGTCCTTGCGCCCTAACTTCCACTTCTCTGCGACTCCGAGGGAGAAATCCTCTAAAGATTCCCCTTCGAGGCCCGGTATGGTAAGCACCACTACCTGCGCCGTGGTCTTCTGCTCAAGCTCAAGGAGATAGCCGTTAAGCTTCATCTCCACAGCGTCGTCCACGATTCCGGCGAGGTCGACCACGTGGTTGCGGGGCATACGTGGAAGCTCAACGGCATAGGCCGCGGTAGCAACCACCAGGAATATCGTTACTAAAAGGCTAAGCCTTAATCTCATCAACGACCTTTTGCAGTTTTTCGGTGGCGGCGTAGTAGTCCTCGAAAAGCACATTAAGCTCCTG
>DAOUWH010000213.1 GCA_030667205.1 Nitrospirota bacterium | reverse complement strand
TTTTTTTCATTCGCTAATTACCTCATTATTATAGATAAACATAGGGCTTTTCTAATATACCCCTCCTCATACTCAATTAATCATATTTCACCCACAAAAGTAAAGATTTAAACTATAGGTAATGAAATCTCCTCACTGAAGCTGCATCACACGGCCAGCTTCCGCGCGGCTAACGGCCCTCAAACCGCCCCTATCCTCCCTCCCTTGAGCATGTAGACCTTGTCCACGGCGGCTTTAAGGAACTCGCGGTCGTGGGAGGCGATGAGGTAGGTGCTGGCACTCTCCCTGAGATACCTTAAAAAGAGCGCCGTGTGCTCCTCGTCCAGGCCGTCGGTGGGCTCATCCAGAAGATAGCACTCCGGCCTCATGGCCACGACCGTGGCAAGGGCCACGAGCCGTTTCTCTCCCGCCGAGAGGTGGTGGGTAACCTCGTCCTCAAATCCCGCAAGGCCCAGGGCACCAAGCGTCTCTTTAACAATGACTTCCGCCTCAGCGTGGGTGCGGCCCAGGTTAAGCGGGCCGAAGGAGATGTCCTCCCTGACGGTGGGACAGAAGAGCTGGTCGTCGCTGTCCTGAAACACAAACCCCACTCTCCGGCGCACCTCCTTAAAATCTTCCTCGGCGGCGCGTGGCTTTCCGAAGACCCTTATCTCTCCGGAGGAAGGTCTCAGGAGACCCATAATCAGGTGCATCAGCGTGGTCTTGCCCGAGCCGTTGGGGCCGATGAGGCCGATTCTGTCACCCGCATTGATAGCGAAGTTTATGCCCTCGTAGATGGCCTTGCCGTGGTGGTGGCTGAAGCGTATGTCCTTAAGCTCTATCATAACCCCCTCCATATTATTAGAAGGGCCACCGCCATCAGGGCTCCGAAGGCCATGTCTTTTTTGCCAAGGGTGAAGTGGTCGATGACGGGAAAATGTCCGTGAAAACCCCTCAGGAGCATGGCCTGGTAGATCCTCCGGGAGCGCTCGAAACTCCTTACGATGAGCATGCCCAGGAGCCAGGCAAAGGCCCTGTAGGTGCGCACGTCGGTGCCGGGCGCGAAGGCCCGCACGCGCAAGGCGGTGCGCAGGCGGGCATATTCGTCGTGCAGGACTCCGAGATACCGGTAGAAGAAGAAAAACAGGTGGACGAGTTTTTCAGGCGCCTTAAGGTGCACAAGCGCGTGGGCGAGGTTCATGACCTGAGAGGTGCCCAGAAGCGCTATCGTAGCAAGCACTATGGCGTTACACTTAAGCGTGATGCCCAGTGCAAGGGCAAGGCCCTCTCTTGAGGCCGCCAGCGGCCCTATAGAGAACGCCTCGGTTCCGGGATAGCTAAACGGCACGAAGGCCCAGAGCATGAGCACAAAGACGTTTACAACGGCAAGCCTCACCGCGACCTTTTTAATATTAAGCCGGGCGATGGCTACAAGCGCAACCGCCAGCAAAAGGCCCCTTGCGGGCCCTTGAAAGCCCTGCATGAGGGCCACCAAAAGCGCAAGCGGCGCCGCCGCCATGAGCTTAACCCTCGGGTCGAGCCTGTGGAGTATGGAGTTTCCTTCTGCGAATTCCTCAAGGTGCATTAGATGAGTTCTCCATTTATTTTATATATGGGGCTCCGCCCCAGGCCCCGGCACTTTTTTGCTCGCCCAAAAAAGTTGCCAAAAAAGGGCGCCCTGCGAAAGTTTCCGGGCGCTCCGCTCCGGTCGGCCTCCAGTAAACTAATTCAAACTCGGTACTGTCGTGCCTCAGACACGAATTAGCTTTTAACCCTGCGGCCTCCCTCGCTACGCTGAAACTTTCAATGGGGGCAAAAGTCATATTTAAAAACTCACTTCCTTCTGCTTTTTATGTATGCCGCGATGCCGAGGATGCCCATTATCCAACCAATGCCGCCTATTATCTCCGTAAGGCCGGGCCTCTCGGCCTCCTCGCGGAGCCTTTCTATCTCTTTGCTCAGGGACTCGATCTTGCGCCGGGCCTCCTCATCGGAGCGTGCCTCAACAGCCTCTTCGTAGGCGGCAGTGCCGCCTTCCTCGGGGGCATGGAGGCCAACGCCGTGGGCGCTGCCCCACCGGGGCATTAACAGCACCATCACCGCAAGGGCGAATAGAACATATATTTTATGCATCTACGTTCTCCTTTAAATTTAAGAGTTCGGGTTTTACCTTCATCAAAAACAGCACGATGAACGCCGTTAACGCGCCTTCGACGAGCACCGCCGGTATGTTAACGGCTACCAGCATCTTCGAGAGATTTAAAAATTCCTCGCCGGTGGTTATCAGGCAAAGGGCGATGAGCACCACCGCCCCCGCCACGCCGAGGGCGCCTGCCGAAAACCCCGCCACCGCGGCCAGCCGCCGCTCATTTCTTATCAGGGGCCGACACACATAGTAGGCCGCTACCGCGGGGGCCGCCATGTTAAATGTATTGACCCCCAGCGTGGTGATGCCCCCGAACTGAAACAGCACGGCCTGAAGCGACAGTGCCACGAGTATCGCGGGAAAACTCATCCAGCCAAGCAGTACTCCCAGAAGCCCGTTCAGCGCCAGGTGCACGCTGCCCGGCCCCACAGGCACGCGCACCAGCGAGGCAACAAAGAACGCCGAGGTGAGCACCGCGACCTCGGGGATATGGGTGTAGTCCATCTTCCTCAGGCCTATGGCCACCCCTCCGGCGCCGAGCGCCGCCCCTGCAAGGAGCACAGGGGCCGACAGTATGCCTTCTGATATGTGCATTGTTAATGGTCCTCTGTTAATGTCATTCCTGTTTCCACAGGAATGACGGAGTTAAAATTTCGTATCACAAATTTCATGTTCGTGCTACCAGCATCCAAAAAAATTATTTTATGCCCTTTCCGGTAGTGGCCACGGTGAGCTTGCCGTGCTTTACGCCCTTTGTGCCGATGAGCCAGTCGGCAATTTTCCTGATGTCCCGGCCCTTTCCCTTTACCACCAGGACCTCCAGGCAATTATGCCCGTCGAGGTGGATGTGCATGGTGGAGACTATGGCGGAGTGGTAGCGGTGCTGAAGGTCGGTTAAGGTGTCCTGGAGCTCGCGGGTCTCGTGCGAATACACAAGGGTGATGGTGCCCGCGGTCTCGGCGGTGCCTGCCTCCCACTCTTCTCTGACGAGGTTGTCGCGGATGAGGTCTCTTATGGCCTCT